>JBEKFN010000010.1:0-24017 GCA_050013295.1 Terriglobales bacterium | reverse complement strand
CAAGGCCTACAGTCAATGGAGTCGCGTTTGTTGAGTTTTCGGTCCTCGGCGTGCATCGAAGTAGTTGAAGGTTCCGAGATTCACCGGGGTTCCGAAACTAAAGGTTTATGCACTAGGCGAAGAAATGACGAAGAAGGAATGAAGAAGCGCGTCAAATTCGGGTTGGCACTAAGCGGATCGGCAATCATCGTAGTATTCGCGATCGCCGCAGTTCTCAGTATGTCCGTATCGGGATACGCCCAAGGCAGTCCCTACGTCATCGCCGCTTCCAGCAACCCCACTGCTCTGCCCGCCACCAGCGACGAGGCGGACGAACCTATCCTAACCATCAAGAAACGCGTCGATGAAGTCAACGTACTGTTCATTGCGACCGATCGCCACGGCAAGTTCGTCCGCAATCTGAACCAGAACGATTTCTCTATTTTCGACGACCACAAGCCCGTGCAGTCCATCCTCAACTTCCGCCGCGAGACCGACCTGCCCATTGAATTGGGCCTGCTGATGGACGTGAGCGGCTCCGTGCAGGGCCGCTTTGGATTTGAAAAAGACGCAGCCACCGGATTTCTGCAGCACATCATCCGTCCCGGCTACGACCGCGCGTTCGTCGTAGGCTTCAACAAAGAGAGCCGCCTCACCCAGGATTTTACCGACCAAGTACCACTGCTCGCCGCCGGAGTGCAGCGCCTGAAGAATGGCGGCGGCACCGCCCTCTATGACGCAATTTACAAGGCGTGCAAGGAAAAGCTGCTGCGCGAACAGTCGGATCGTCCCATTCGCAAAGCCATCGTCATCCTCAGCGACGGCGAGGACAATCAGAGCGAACACACGGCCGCCCAGGCCATTGAAATGGCGCAGCGTGCCGAAGTTATCATTTATGCCATCTCTACCGACGACAGCGGCCTGATTCTGCGCGGCGACAAAGTTCTCGAAGATCTCGCTTCCGCCACTGGCGGCCGCGCTTTCTTCCCCTACAAGATGAAAGACATCACGCGCTCGTTCGCCGCCATTGAAGACGAGCTGCGCAGCCAGTACGCCGTTTCCTACAAGCCCTCCGACTTCGACGCCGACGGACGCTACCGCTCGATCGAGATCACTGCCCTGAAAAAAGATCTGCAAGTCCGCGCCCGCCGTGGATACTTCGCTCCCAATCAATAAGCCAAAGTTATAAGGTAGCAAGGTTTCAAAGTCACAAAGCTTCAGGTTTGCTCCGACCATTGCAACCGTGAAACTTTGAAACCTTGCTTCTTTGAAACTTTGCTGTTAACGTCCCCTTGAATCCGCATCGAAAGGGGGTCCACATGGTTTTGCTTGTTCTTGCAGTTGTAGTTCTGTTGGGCGTCTTCCTGATCGGGATGTACAACAGCCTGGTGCAGTTGCGAGTGCGCTCCGAATCGGCTTGGTCCGACATCGATGTTCAGCTCAAACGCCGCCACGACCTGATTCCAAATCTGGTCGAAACTGTAAAGGGCTACGCCGCCCACGAAAAGGACACGTTCGAGAACGTCGCCAAATTCCGTTCTATGGCCATGCAGGCCACCGGGCCAGTCGACAAGGCTGCCGCCGAGAATCAACTGACGGGCGCGCTCAAAAGCCTGTTTGCGGTGGCCGAGAATTATCCCCAGCTCCAGGCCTCGCAGGAATTCACGCAGCTGCAAAATTCTCTCAACGAAATCGAGGATGCCATTCAAAACGCCCGCCGCTACTACAACGCCGTGGTGCGCGACCTGAACACCAAGATTCAATCTTTCCCGACCAACATTCTGGCCGGTATGTACGGCTTCCAGCAGAAGCAGTTCTTCGAAGCCGCTGCCACCGATCGCGAACCAGTAGCGGTAAAGTTCTAGAGCATGTGTTCGTGTGGTGACGGGGCTCTGCCCCGTCCAGCCGAGCGCAGCTCGCAGCTGCTGGCGGCCATGGCAACTCTGGATTCGCTACTGAGGATGAAGTCTTGAAAATGTTCCGCGGGGCCTATACGAATCGCCAACTGCTCGTTGTATTCTTATTGCTATCATTCGTCGCTGCCGCCTCTGCCCAGCCCCACAACTGGCGCGTAGCCGATTTCAAAGACACCATCTCCATAGCCGCCGATGGCACGGCCCTGGTCAGCGAAAAAATCACCCTCGTTTTCGTGGGCGAGTGGCACGGCATTCACCGCACCATTCCGGTCGAATATCCCGGGCCGCAGGGGACCAACTACACGCTCTTTCTCAATGTCCTGAGCGTCGAGGACGAAAACGGAAACAAACTGAAGTACGATTCAAGCAAGTCCGGAGCTTACCGCGATCTCAAGATCTACATTCCAGGTGCGGTGGATACGACGCGCATCGTCAACATCGATTACTCCGTGCGCAATGGTGTCCGCTTTTTTGATAGTTACGACGAGTTCTACTGGAACGTGACCGGCAACGATTGGCCGGTGCCTATTGCCCACGCCTCGGCCTTCGTGACCCTGCCCGAAAATGCCGCCGGAGGGTTGCGCGCTCAGGCCTTCACCGGCGCCTACGGCTCCAAGCAAAGCGATGCAACCGCCGAAGTCAAAGGCGCCGACGTTCTTTTCGAAACCACCAGTCCGCTTTCCATGCGCGGCGGCGTCACCATCGACATCTATATTCCGCAGGGAGTGCTCAAACCTCCCTCCGCGCTCACCAAGTTAGGCTGGTTTCTAAGCAGCAATCCCATCTTATTTCTGCCCTTACTAACTCTGGCCGTGATGTTCGCCCTCTGGTATTCCGTCGGACGCGATCCCGATCCCGGCGTCTCCGTCGCCCCGCAGTACGAGCCGCCCAAAGGCATGTGTCCCGCCGAAGCCGGAACGTTACTCGACGACACCATCCATCCCCGCGACATCACCTGCACCATCGTCGATCTGGCCGTGCGCGGCTACATTAAGATCGAAGAGAAAGTCGACACCTTCCTGCTCTTTCACCACAAAGATTATTTATTCCATTTGTTGAAGCCACGCGAGCAGTGGGGCCCCGACCTGACGCCGCACGAACGCGTGATGCTGGAAAATATTTTCCTGGGCGGCACTGAAACCCGCTTGTCCAGCCTGAAGAATCGCTTCTACACCGTGATTCCCATGGTGCGTCAGGACATCATGTCCGCCCTCAAAAGCAAAGGCATCTACACGCTCGACCCGGAATCCGCCAATGGTTACAGCATCGTCGCCGGCGTTGCCATCGCGATCCTCGTCGTCGCCGTGCAAGTCATGGGTTGGATGAACCTTTTCTATTCCATCCCGCTCGTGATCGGCAGCGTTCTAGTTTCCGCGCTGATCTGGTGGCTCTTCGCGCGCCAGATGACGGCGAAGACTGTGGCCGGTGCGCGCGCCAGAATCGCTGTCCTCGGATTTCAGGAGTTCATGAACCGCGTCGACGCCGACCGCATCAAGCGCATGCCGCCCGACACGTTCGAGAAATTTCTTCCCTACGCCATGGCGCTGGGCGTCGAACATCACTGGGCACAAGCGTTCGACGGAATCGTGAAGGATCCTCCGAGTTGGTACGTCTCGCCGAACGGCTACGTCGGCTTCAGTCCGCTCTTCTTTTCAAGCTCCATGCACAGCATGGCGTCGGACATGCACCAGGTCTTCGTCTCCGCTCCCAGGGCCAGTTCCCGCGGATCCGGCTTCGGCGGGGGTGGTGGATTCGGCGGCGGCGGAGGCTTTTCTGGAGGCGGATTCGGCGGCGGCGGCGGCGGCGCCTTCTAGCGTGTCTTGACTTTGTTTTGAAGAGCGCGGCTTCAGCCGCGCCGTAAGCTGAAAAACTCGATTTTGTTCTTGCCTTTGGGTGGCGCAGCGGTTCACCGCCGCGATAACTGGCTTATCAGCGACGGCTTTAGCCGCTGAGGGCGACTGCAACGCGTGCCACGAGTTTTTCAGCAATCTGTTTAGCCGCCAAGGGCGCCTTATCTCGCCACCGCTTCTTCCAGCCTGCACTCTTCCGCCGACTTATCAGCTCTGAGTCCCATGAATACAGGCGCTCGCAGCTTGAGGCCACCCTCCGCCGTTTCGTGAGTCCACTCGGCAAACTTGATTTCAGCGACAAGTTCCGGACGAACGAAAAGAACCTTCCGCAATCCGCCTATCTCGCCGTAAAACGTATTCTGTGTCGTCTTGAGCGGCTCCAAGAGAGCGAAGATTTGTTTGAGCGCTTTCTGATCGAAGCCCGTGCCCACCTGCCCGACGTGAATAAGGCGCCCTTGCGGGTCATACAACCCCAGCACGAGCGCGCCGAAATAGTCGCGGCTGCCTTCGGGAGGTGTATAGCCTCCGATGACGCACTCCTGGCGCTGTGTGATTTTTATTTTGAGCCAGTTGCGCGAACGCTTTTCTTCGTAGGAGCCGCTACGCTTCTTGGCGACAATGCCTTCCAGTTCGCGCTGCTTCGCCGCCTCGAAAAGCTCGAGACCTTTCTCAGCGTAGTGGTCGGAAAAATGAATGACTTCGCTGTTTTCAATCCGGTCTTGCAGCAATCGCTTGCGTTGTTCGAGCGCGACGCGGCGCAGGTCCACGCCATCGAGGTACAACAGATCGAACGCATAATAAACGACCTGGACGCCTTCGCGCCGTGGCAGTCGCCGTTTGCCCGGTTGGAACCCGGTCCGCTGCTGCATCAGACTAAAAGAAGGGCGGCCCTCTTCATCGAGCGCGACGATCTCTCCGTCAAGGATGGCGCGCTGAGCCTTTACGAATTGCGGCAGGCTCCCGAGTTCGGGAAACTGCGCCGTGAGGTCATTCTGGTTGCGCGACACCAACCGCACGCGCCCGTCTTCAACGAAGGCGACGGCGCGGTAGCCGTCCCATTTAATTTCGAACAGCCAGTCAGGATCGTCGAAGGCCTTCCCGGTGGGAGTAGCCAGCATCGGATGGATGACTGTGGGCATGGGCTTCTCCTCAGCGCCGGCGAGAGCTTTAATCGCAGAGGACGCGGAGTTGGAAAACGCGGAGTTCGCAGAGGATTTCTTGCTTCGTGATTTGGATGTGGAATCTTTAGACCCGGCTTCCTTGGATGCCCTACCCGAAGTATTCGCGTGAGTTACACGTCGCGCCGCTTGTCTAGGGCCTTTTCTTTCATTTTTCTCCGCGCCCTCCGCGTTCTCCGCGGTTGAAGCTTTTTCCCCAGCGTCCTCTGCGTTCAAAGCTTTTCGCTTTGAGTCGGCGCGTGCGATTGCGTCCGCCAGCCACGCGGCCTTCACCCTCCCTCGCGATGCGGGACGGCCGCTCTTCCATTCCGCCGAGTCTTCATCGCCGGCGATCTCTGCCATGGTGCGGCCGCTGAGAACGGAGGTGTCATACGCAACTCGATTGATGTCGAATCCCGTGACCGCGCGATCGTCTTTCTTCTTGATCAGCAGCCATTCATTTCCTTTGCTTCCGGCGCGGCCTTTGATGTGCACGAGCGCGAAATCGCCGTTGAGCCGCTTCCCTATCAGACGAAACTTCAGGTCGCCCTTCGCCAGCATGGCGGCGGCTTCTCTTTCTGTTCCCGGAACGTACTCGCCGTTGACTGGCACCGGAGAGAGTGGTACCCAGGTTCCTACGTCCCAAACCATCACGGTACCGCCGCCGTAGTTGCCTTTGGGAATGGTGCCTTCGAAATCAAAGTAAGAAACGGGGTGATCCTCGACCTGCATGGCCAGGCGCTTGTCGGCAGGGTCGAGCGACGGGCCTTTAGGAACGGCCCACGACTTAAGCACGCCTTCCATCTCCAGGCGGAAATCGTAGTGCAGCCGTGACGCGGCGTGGCGCTGTACCACAAAGCGATGCCGCGATTGTTTTTCGAGCTTGGGCGGAGGCTCGGGCGTTTCTTCGAAGCGCCGTTTGCGCTTGTATTCGTCAAGCGGCATGGTGGCTATTGTAATTCCCGTTGGTGTGGGGACGCGCGCCCTCGCGAGCCTGACCTGAGCGAAGTCGAAGGGTCCAAGCCGAGCGCAGCTCGGCAGCCGCCTGTGACCATGGCAACTCTGGATTCGCTATAGCGAGCCCCTCCCGGCAGAAGGTTACCCTAAGGCCGTATACTGATCCGGTTTCCGAAGAGTGCTGCATAAGTCGGCGGCCACGGCCCGGAAAACCTGTCGCATGAAACGTGAGTACCCGGAGTCTCCGCTGGTGGGTGTGGGCGCTGTGGTCGTCGATCGCCATAGCGATGATCGCCGCGACGATCAGCGCGTCCTGCTGATTCGCCGCGGACAGCCGCCGCTGCTCGGTGAGTGGTCGTTGCCGGGTGGCGTCCTCGAATGCGGTGAAACTCTGCGCGAAGCGGTCGTCCGTGAAGCCCAAGAAGAAACGGGATTGCTGGTCGAGACTGTCGAACTGCTGGGCGTGTATGAGCGTGTGATCCGAGGCGACGACGGACGGGTGCAGTATCACTACGTGTTGATTGATTTCTTGTGTCGTCCAGTCGGCGGTGATTTGAAAGCGGGCAGCGATGCGGCGGATGTTCGTTGGTTCACGCGTGACGAATTGCCCGCGCTCAAACTGGCCTATGACGCGAGTGACGTCGTACTTAAGGGATTGTCGCGGCGCTCCGGATGACTAGTGTTTTCACACGCGTATACTCCAGCCGTCTTATAGCGAATTCAGAGTTGCCGCGGCCGCTGGCAGTTGCCGAGTTGCGTAGCTGCGCTCGGATTGGACGGGGCGAAGCCCCGTCCCCACACGAGCAACCTAGTTGGCCATCTTAGCCACATGCACCGCGAAGCCCGTCTTCGGCAGCAGCGACGTTAACTCGAACACCTTGAAGCCGTCGCCGGTGATTTCCGTCTGACGATAAATACCGGGCTCGGTTTCGGCCGTTTCGTGGCGACCTTGCAGATCGTCGAGAAACTTCTGCGCGTCTTTCAGGCTGGCTTCCCCGCCTTTGGCACGCGTCACCACAGCTTCGGTGGCGTAGGAGCGCACAAGTTTCGGCCAATACTTTTGCAGCAGATGGGTGCTCGCGAAAATATCAGCCCACACAATTTCTCCGTTCACGGCGACCACCACGCCCACGGCATTCTTGTCGCGCAGTTGGCGGATAACGCTTTCGTAGTTGCGCTGCACCGGTTCGGCAACGGCATCAACCCGTTTTTGAACTTCCTTATTGTCCATAACGCGCGCATAAGAGGTGGTCGCATTCACTGCGGGGGCCGCGCCAGTAACTTCTACGGTCGTCGCCATGGCGCTCTGCGAAGTGCGGACGCTGTCCCACACTTGTTGCTGATCTTTCGCGGCCATCGCCTTACTGCGCACGACGGGAGAGGCGACAAGACCGCCAATAACGCCTCCGGCGCTGCCGAAGCCGTTCTTACCGTTCGCCGCCACCCAACGCCCGGGCTCGACGCAGAAGACACTGAGGTCGACTGAATCGCTCTCCCCGGGCACGATGCGATCTTTGCCGATGACGCGGTCCTGCTTGCCGCCGGTAACTATCTCGCCGGCCAGGAGTAAGAGCGGTCGTTTCGAGTTATTGACCAGGACCAGCCGATTCACCTCCGCGTCGCGCACGGGATGGATGATTGCCGGTTCGCCAGGGCGGTGACGGATGAGACCACGCGCCTGCCCAGCTTCAGTCACGACAACGTCGCCGCTGCGTAGGCCTTCATCGAGGGTGAGAAACTCTGCCGTGTCATACGACTTACTGGCGACCACGGGAAAGACGGTCAGATTGCCGCTGCGAATAGGGCTAAGCAGCGAATAGCCAGACGCCGGCGCCACTTCGCCCGCTTGCAACATGCAAGGAACCACAACGGCCACCACTGCTATCGCTATTACAGCGATTCCAGCAACTGCAGAACCAGAACCAATGACCAGCCGCATAATCGGCCTCCTCGTAGTAAGGACACCACTAATCTCATAAATGATTCTTAGGGCATAACATCTGGCCCTCGGGGGCTACAGCCCGCATTTCTTGTGGCGCAGAGCCGCCCGGCTGAAGCCGCGCTCTTCCAGAAACTTACTCAGAACCATTTATGAGATCAGTTCCAGCGAAGACACTAATCCTTCCGCGTGCGCGCGATCCTTTGCCCGCGCCGCCGACCCACGCCCCGGCACACCTAAGATAGAGCGTGCCGGGGGACTCAACCGCGAGTCTTCCAGGAGGTCTTTCTCTGCTCGCTGATCGAAGAACGCACGATTTATTATTCCTTGCGTCGAAAAAATTGCTAGCATCATCTGGGACATGCCCGAGTGACATGCCAGGGTCCATGCCAGGGGTACATGCCAAAGCCCGCCCAATCCGGCCAGCAGGCAAACGTCGCCGCAGCTCTCTACGAGCGCAGCGGGGCTGCGGCTTACGGTGTGAGCGTTGAGCAGTTCGCGGCAATTCTCGATGAAATTCTGCGCAAGTATTTTTCCCAAAACTCAGCCCACGATTCGGACCCCAATTCGGCCCGCGCTTCAGCAGAACAGAAGGCTGACTTCTGCGCCGGGCTGCGTCTGGAAGAACTGGCGCTGGCGCGCGCATGTGCCGCGGGAAACGAGCGGGCGTGGCAGGACTTCATCGCCCGCTACCGGCAGAAGCTGCACGGCATGGCGCTCCACATTACGCGCGACGTCGCACATGCCGCGGAGTTGGCCGATTCGCTGTTTGCGGATCTCTACGGCGTGAACACACGCGATGGCATACGCCGTTCGAAACTCGTGTTCTACACCGGCCGCGGTTCGCTCGAAGGCTGGTTACGCACGGTGATGGCGCAGGAGTTCATCAATCGCTATCGCAAGCAGAAACGCACGGTGAGTCTGGAAGAACAGACGGAAGAAGGTGTACAGTTTCGAGCGGCGGTCCAGGAGCCAGCATATGCTTCGGACCAACGGCTGGAAGCGGCCACCGATGAGGCGCTGGCGGAACTTTCGTCCGAGGACCGGTTTACTCTGGCGTCTTATTATCTGGATGGGCGGACGCTGGCCGAAATTGCGCGCACGCTGGGGCTGCACGAATCGAGCGTGAGCCGGCGGCTCGACCGACTCGCGACGGGGCTCCGGAAGCGTATTCTGGCGGGGCTGAGAATGCAGGGAATGAGCCATGCCCAGGCTACGGAAGCGCTGGAAACCGATGTGCGGGACATAGGGTTGAATTTGCGCTCGCGTTTAACGCAAGATTCCGGGGCAAAAACGTTCCCTGAGGGAAAGGTTCCGGCACAAGACGCAGGCAAAGGAAGTAATGAGTAATGACTGAAGTGCCCAAAATCGTCTATGACCGCCTGCGGGCCGCTTTGCCAGACCGAGCCGGACCCGCGCAAGCGCATCCCGAGGCGGATCTGCTGACGGCTTTTGCCGAGCAGGCGCTTTCGGCGACCGAGCGCGACGGCGTGCTCGATCACCTGGCGCTCTGCGGAGACTGCCGCGAGGCAATCGCTCTGGCGCTTCCGGCTGCGGACATGGTGGCCGCTCCGATTGCGACCGAGACTGAAGCTGTTCGGGCAACGTCGATTCGGGCGAAGTCCGAGAGGAACTTCCTGACTGCATTTGCCTGGCCAGGTCTGCGCTGGGCCGCGCTGGCAGCGGGCGTTGCGGTGGCGGCCTCGGTACTGCTGATGCATCCGGGCAAGTTGAACCAGGCGACGCTGTCTTCCGTAAACCGGCCGGTCGCGACTACTGCGCTGCCAGCTTCCGCCCCGCAGATCGCACCTCCGTCAGTCCCAGCATCGTCGATCCCATCGTCGTCAGTCGCATCGTCGCCAACGGACCAATCGGCAATCTCGGTTAGGACCTCGGCTAGAACTAACGAAGCACGACCAAATTCAGAAATGCGGCCGTTCAAGAAGCTCAACGCTGGAGAGGCAGTAACCCCGCCGCATCAGGCGCAGCGCGGAATGCTGCTTGCCGAGAACAAGGACAAATCAGCCCAGGCAGGCAAGTGGGCAGCAGCGCCATCGGCCGGAGCCCTGGCGCTCGATGCATCTACGAGTCGACGGGCGACTGAAACCGTTGAGGTTTCTGGAGCCGCAGCTGCGGTAGAAGTTGCACCCTCCGCGGACGATTCCCTGATGGCACGGAACGAGACGCCAGCGATTGAAAAGGCAAAGCCAGCGCTGCAAGAGCCAGCGATGCCAGAGAAAGAGATGAAAGTGAATGGGCAGCAGAACACCCAGGCAGCCGTTGTCTCCGGGCTAGCCAAGCCACAGGCCAGGGCGATGATGTCATCCGCGAAGCTGGCATCCCCTGTAAGCCCGCCTTTGGCGCACCGTGTCACCTGGGTGATTACTGGGGGTATCCTGCAACGGTCGACGGACAGCGGCCAAAGCTGGCAAGACGCTTTGCGCGCGGATCATCCATTGCTGTGCTACGCAAGTCACGACGAGGATGTATGGGCTGGCGGGCTGGCGGGTACGCTTTTCCACTCCGCCGACGGCGGGGTAACTTGGGTGCAGGTGCAACCTTCGATCAAAGCCCAGCAACTTAGCTCCGACGTAACTCACATTGATGTGCGTGGCAATGTGCGTGGCGACGTCCACGGCGGTGTCCGCGGCCCGGCGGAGATTGTGCTTTCCACCAGTACCGGCGAAATCTGGAGCAGCGCGGACGGCGGAAAAACCTGGGAAAAGAAGTGATCCAGTCGCTTCTGACGTTCTGCCTTGTGGCTTTTCTTCTCTCCAGTTTTGGGAGCATCTCGCAGAACTCTTGACAGGTTATCCCTCTGGCTTTCAAACTCAACATCTACTAACTCCGCGAAGTAACATTACCCCCGCGCAGGACTCGCGGTACTCATTTGCTAGCTTGGCATTACGGAAGTGATATTTACAGTGGAGTCAAACGAACATAGGATGGGCACGTGGTTTGGCAGTTCCGGGGGAGGGCTGCCGAAGACGCCCTGAGCTTAACCGCTTAGGGCGCTTTTTATTGCTCCCAACCGTTCACCGGCAAACAGCCTTCTAAGCTTAGATCACGTCGTGGCAGGAGCGGCGATCCTCTTGGCGCCAAAAACCGAATTCACCGTGGCTACGATCTGGTCCATGGCGCCGTCGATGTCGAGCGTGAAACGAACAAGGTCCATAGTTCCAAGCGCAGGATAAGTGCGCACCAGGGATTGCCACGCCGCATCACTGCCGAGATCGACCCCTATGATCTCGTCATAGCCGTAGCCGAGGTAGCGCACCCGGCACAGGAGATCGCTCAGGTGAACCAGGCAGGCCAGCGGTCCGGCAGCCGGCAGAAGGCTTACATCGTGGTGACAGCCAACGGCGTCCACCAACTCCCTTGACAAGCCCCAATGCTCCGAGAGCATCTGCCCGGTCTCGCAGTGAGTGAACCCGAGGACTTGCTCTTCGGTGACGTGGAGGGATACTTGCTGCTCGGAGGCCCGCCGGAGGCATTCTCGAAAATCATCGGTATACAGGATCGAGTTCACCAGAAACCCCAGGTCGTGCAGCAGTCCGGCTAGGTAAGCTTTTTCCGGCTCCGGATATTCGATTTTCTTTGCCATTCTTTGCGTTACGAGTGCGCAGCCGAGCGCATGCCGCCAGAACTCATCCGGCCCGATCACCCACTTATCAGCCGGAATGACTCGATTCACGCACAAACCGAACAGCATCGAGCGTACTCGCTCGAGGCCGAGAGCCATGACCGCGGTGCGCACAGTTTCGGTCTGGCGCCTTCCGAAGAGTGGAGAATTTGCCAGGCGGAGGCATTGCGCCGCGATCGCCCCGTCGTAAGAGACTAGCTCAACCACTTTTTCAAATCTGATTTCCTCGGAAGGCAATCGCATCATCTCGAGGAGCGGCTCCAGGATTGCGGGAGCGGTCGCGATCGAGTCTAGCTTTTTGATTTGCTCTTGTAGCTGTGAGTGCAGTTTGGTGTTCATTTTTTGCCTCCCCCGGCCTGAGCGGCTGTCGGTTTCCAGTACCCCGTCGTCCCTGGGAAATGGACCAGCCGAAACGAATCGTCCACTTGAAACAGAGATTCGGCATGTCCCAAAAAAAGGTAGCCCCCGGGCAATAAGTTGGAATAAAAATGCTGCACCACCCGGCGCTTCGAAGCCAGGTCGAAGTAGATCAGCACATTGCAGCAGAACACGACGTCGATCCCTTTCTGGAACACCATCTTGCTGTCGTCACTAAGGTTGATGCGGTCAAATCTGATCTGCGCCTTGAGCAGATCGTTGGCCTGGAGTTTCTTGTCGCCAACATCTTTGAAGTATTTCCGGCGCAGCGCATCGCTGGTATTGCGCAGGGCATACTCTCCGTAAATGCCGGAGCGTGCCGCTTCCAGCGAAGCGTCGTTCAAATCGGTGGCGAGAATGTCAAAGGTCCAACCGGCAAGCAGCCTGTCTTTTTCTTCGAGCAGACACATGGCCAGCGTGTGAGGCTCTTCTCCGGTCGAGCAGCCGGCGCACCAGAAGCGAAGACGTTTGAGGCCGAGAACACCTTTGGTATGCAGGATCTGGGGAAGAATCACATTGCGCAGCGCATCCAGTTGGGCGGGGTGGCGGAACATGTAAGTCTCGCCAATGGTGATTTCGTTGAGCAGAAGGCGCAACTCCGCCGTCCGGTTTCCGCGAGTGGTGAGGTGTTCCAGGTATTCCGAGGGGCTCACAACGCCGAGCGCGGTCATGCGGCGCCCGCAACGCGAGCTCAAAAGATAAAGCTTTTCCTCGGAATGATAGATTCCCGACATCCGGTAAACCAGATCGCGGATTTTCAAATACGCCGGATCACCAGGGTTTGACTCCGGATTCACCGCCAGCTTCGCTCTTGCGATTTCGATGGCCATCGTTTCATCCTTCGCCAGCTAAACTTTCAGGCAGCGTTTAGTAAATTCCGGAGTTCTTCACCGGCTGGCAGCGATCGCGGAGGCCCTCCGCATCGACACCCTACGCACAACTTCCGGTCCGATGCTGTCCAGCGGATATATGCGATCGCTCAGGCGGGCAGCCACCACACTTCCGGGCATGCCCCAAACCACCGAGGAGGCTTCGTCCTGGACGATTACTTCACCGCCCGCTTTGCGTATGTCGGACGACCCGCGGGTCCCGTCCGCCCCCATGCCGGTGAGCACTACCGCCAATACGTTCGCACCGTAGCTTTGCGCCACCGAGCGGAACAACACGTCCACCGCGGGACGGCACGAATTTTCCTGAGGATCATGGTTGACGCCCAGCACGAATTCAGTCCCCCTGCGAACCACCGTCATGTGATGGTCTCCGGGCGCAATCCATACTTGACCCGGCTGCAATTTCTGCCCTTCCGCGCCTTCCCCCACCGCGAGCCGGGCGAGTGCATTGAGACGCTCGGAGAGCAGGCGCGTGAACAGGGGCGGCATGTGCTGCACGATCACGATGGGCACGGGGAAATCTGCGGGCAGTTGCGGGATCAGTTCAGTCAGCGCGTTTGGTCCACCCGTCGACGCCCCGATGGCGACCACGTCGATCCGCGCCTGCGGGCGGCCGGAAACAAGAGGAGGCATCGGCCCAGGCGGCGGTTGTGGCCGGGCCTGCGGCACACGCACCGCGCACAAAGACTTGATCTTCCGAATCAGCTCTTCCCGCACCCGCTCTTGCGCCAGTTCCCGGGTCTCGCCATGGGAGGGTTTGGTGACATAGTCGCTGGCGCCCCGCGCCAGCGCATCCAGGGTCGCACTTGCACCGCGCTCGGTAAGAGTACTGAACATAATCACCGGCAATTTTGGATAGAGTTTGCGAATCTCCACCAGGGTTTCCAGCCCGTCCATTCCTGGCATTTCAATGTCGAGCGTAACCAGGTCCGCCTTAACCTCCGGAATCCGGGCCAGGGCCTGACTGCCGTTTCCCGCCGTGCCCGCGACGACAATCTCCGGGTCGGATGCCAGCAGACTGCTGAGCACCTTTCGCACGACCGCCGAATCATCGACGATTAATATGCGAACTGGTTGCATGTCTTCCGTCCTAAAGCCCTGGCCTCATGAATTGTCAGAACAGCTTTTTCAGCGAGCGCCGGCAGCATGCCTTGCCGCCTTCATCAATGTATTTGCACCTGGTTCCTCACCCGCTGGCTTCGCGCTCTCCGCCCCCACTTTGAAGCGGCCCACCAGATCCCGCAACTGGTTCGCCATCTTCGCCAGATGCTCGGTCGCGGTCTGCGCTTCGCCCACGTTCGTCGAAGTGTTCTGCGCCGCCTCAGCCACCCCCTGGATATTGCTCGAGATCGTTGCCGCTCCTCGCGCCGCTTCCGCCACATTGCGCGTCATTTCGCCGGTCGTGGCGCTCTGTTCCTCCACCGCCGTGGCAATCACCGTCGAGATATGGCTGATCTTGTCGATCACGCCCTTGATCCCCCCGATCGCCTCGACCGCCCCGCTCGTGTTCTCCCGGATCACCGTGATCTTCTGCTTGATCTCTTCCGTCGCCTTGGCCGTCTGCTTGGCCAGTTCCTTGACTTCGTTGGCCACCACCGCGAAGCCCTTCCCCGCCTCGCCCGCCCGCGCCGCTTCGATGGTCGCGTTCAGCGCCAGCAGGTTGGTCTGCTGCGCGATCGAGGTGATCACTTCGATCACCTTCCCGATCTCGATGCTCGAATCCCCCAGCCGCGACACCGTCTGGTTGGCCGATTCCGCGGTGGCCACCGCTTCGCCCGCCACCCGCGCCGCCTCGCTGGCGTTCTTGGCAATCTCGCCAATGGTCGAATTCATTTCCTCCGCCCCCGAGGCCAGCGTCTGCAGGTTGGCGTTGACCTGGCCGCCGGCTTCGGAAACCACCTTCGCCTGCGCCGTCGTCTCTTCGGAATTGGCCGTGATCTGCTGGCTGGTGGCGGAAAGCTCTTCGCTCGCACTGGCCACCTGGACGGCGTTTTCGGCAATTGCCCGGACCATCTCGTGCATCCGATCCATGAAAACGTTGAACCACTTCGCCAGTTCTCCAATTTCGTCATGCGAAGCAATCTCGAGCCTCTTGGTCAGATCCCCTTCTCCCTCGGCCACGTCCTTGACCCGGTCCACCATGCCGCGTACACGCAGAAGGATCGAACGCGAAGTTGTGATCGACACCGCCAGCAGAGGAATCAGGCAAGCCAGCGCAAGCCATGCGGCCGTCATTGCATTTCCTCGCCAGGCGGTATCGACATCGTCGATGTAGATCCCCGTCCCAATCACCCAGCCCCAGGGAGCGAAGCGCTTGACGAACGAAAGCTTGTCGACCGGCTTGTCTTTCCCCGGTTTGGGCCACAGATAGTAGACATAGCCTCCGTTGGACGCCTGCGCCGCGCTGACGAATTCAACAAACATCGCCTTTCCGTTCGAATCCTTGAATGTCGTCAGATCCTTTCCATCCAGTTCGGGCTTCATCGGATGCATGATCATCGTCGGATGCTCGTCATTGATCCAGAAATAGTTGCTCCCCTCATAACGCATGGGCCGGATAGCCTCGATGGCGCGCCGTTGAGCCTCTTCGCGGCTGATCTTTCCCTCTGCTTCCAATTGATATTGCTTTTCTATGACCGAGTAGGGCACCTCGACCAGGTTTTTCGTCTTCTGCAATTTTTCTGTGAGCATCGACGAGTGCTGGTTCTTGATCCAAAAGCCCGCAACCCCCAGCAGTCCGGCGACAGACACCATAACCATGATCTTGAATTTTCCTTTGAGACTCATGCCGGCACCTTCGCTTCTTTACATCTCCGCTGCTGTGCTCCGTTAACGCGTCTCCGACCGTCAGCGCGCACCGGCAGCGTGCCTCGCCGCCTTCATCAAGGGAGCGCCCTGCGCTTGCGTCGAGCTCTCGCCGCGGACTTTGAACTGGGCCACTACGTCGCGTAACTGGTTCGCCATCTTCGCCAGATGCTCGGTCGCGGTCTGCGCTTCCCCGACACTGGTCGAAGTGCTTTGCGCCGCCTCCGCCACCCCTTGGATGTTGCTCGAAATCGTCGCCGCTCCTCGCGCCGCTTCCGCCACATTGCGCGTCATTTCGCCGGTCGTGGCACTCTGTTCCTCCACCGCCGTGGCAATCACCGTCGAGATATGGCTGATCTTGTCGATCACGCCCTTGATCCCTCCGATCGCCTCGACCGCCCCGCTCGTGTTCTCCCGGATCACCGTGATCTTCTGCTTGATCTCTTCCGTCGCTTTGGCCGTCTGCTTGGCCAGTTCCTTGACTTCGTTGGCCACTACCGCGAAGCCCTTCCCCGCCTCGCCCGCCCGCGCCGCTTCGATGGTCGCGTTCAGCGCCAGCAGGTTGGTCTGCTGCGCGATCGAGGTGATCACCTCGATCACCTTCCCGATTTCGACGCTCGAATCGCCCAGCTTCGACACGGTTTGATTGGCCGATTCGGCGGCTTCAACCGCCTCCCCTGAAACTCGGGCCGCCTCGGTTGCGTTCTTGGCAATCTCGGCGATGGTGGCATTCATTTCCTCAGCGCCCGAGGCCACCGTTTGCAGATTGGTGTTGACCTGGCCGCCGGCTTCGGAAACCACCTTCGCCTGCGCCGTCGTCTCTTCCGAATTCGCCGTGATCTGCTGGCTGGTGGCGGAAAGCTCTTCGCTCGACGCTGCTACCTGTTCCGCCGTGCCCCGCATGGATAGGATCAGCTCGTGCAGGCTGGACTGCATCTCGTTGATCGCCTTGGTCAGGTCTCCGAGTTCATCGTTGCTCTGAATTTTCAGCGCCGCGCGAGCCAAGTCCCCCCCCGCGATCGCCAGCGTCTGTTCCAAAACGGATTGGGTGGTAACGGATATGCTTCGGCTCAGGAACAACGCCACAAAGATGCCGAGGCCCAACGCCATCAAAAAAACGATGGACATGGTCAGGGTATTCGACCGGATTTCGGAGTTCGCATTGTCGCTGCTCTGCTTCAGCAACGTGGCGGCGGATTCCGCCAAGCCGCTGAGCGGTTTCTTGATGGCTTCGTTCACCGGCGTGGCCCTGTCGGCCATTTCGTTTCCCGCCTTGGTAACAGCATCGCGTTCGCTCCCGGTTGCATGGTTCATCGCCGCTTCTTGAGCTTGCCGGAGGTTAGTGAGCTGCGACTTCGTCTCGGCGAGACGGTCGCGGTTTTCCTGCAGCGTCCACTGCGGAGATAATTCGTCCAGTCTGGCCACGTCCTTCCCAACGTCGTCCCAGCTCGAATCGAAAAGTTTCTTCGCCGCCTCCCACTGGCCAGATTGGCTTCCCGCCAGAACGGCTTGGCGGCTCTTGCTCATCGTCTGATTCAGGTCCCTTTGCAAGTCTTTCAGGGCGCCGATTGTAGGCACATGCACCGTCATGGTAAATTCCTGGATTTCTTTGACTGCGCTCGACTTCTGAAAGGTGAGCACTGCGCTAAGAACCATTAAGGCGAGGATGACTCCGAACCCCAGTCCCAGTTTTTTCCCAAGTGTAAGTCTCATTTGCTACTCCTTAAGAGCTAATGCTCTGTAATACAAAATTCTTCGCTGCCGCCGCGCGCAGGCAATCGGCGCTCCCGCGGCGCCTCGCCAGCCGGTCTTTCGGCTCACACCTCGCTCAGCTCACAACCTCGCTCGTCGGCCCCGGACTCACTGCCTGGACCTCGCATGCCCGGTCGGTATCGAGCACGTGCATCAACTGGCGCTCGAGTTTGTGCACTCCGAGGATCACCGACCGCAACCGCGGAGACAGCGTCTCGGGCGAGGGTTCGAAGGTCGCGTCTTCCACGTCCACTACGTTGCCGACTTCGTCGGCGATCAGACACACCGTACCCGAGGCCGCATGTACCACTAGGCAGACCGGTGGCATGTCCGCGGGACGCTCCGGCAGTTCCAGCTGGCGGCGCAGTTCGAGAGCCACCACCACCTGGCCGCGCAGGTTCATCAGACCGCTCACCACTGGCGGGGCCAGAGGAACCGGGCGCAACTCGCGGTATGTGACCACTTCCTGAATCTTTTGCGACTCCACTCCAAACAGCAAGCGATCCAGGTAAAAGGTGCAGAATTGACGGGCGCTGGTCATAAGTTCAACTCTCGAGTTCAACTCTCGGCCGGATGGGCCACTGCCGGCTCGTATGCTTCTCCGGCGCGCAGCAGGGCGGGGACATCCAGCAACTCGGTCACCCGGTCCGCGATCACGGAGGAATGCAGCACGCCGGCGCGCGTCGCCGGAGATTGGGGTTGGAGCGTGCTTTCGACAATGTCGAGGATCTGGTTGACCACCAGCCCGAAGGACTGACGTTCGGACTGACTTTCGTTTTCGAGCACCAGCACCTGCAGTTGGTCCGTGGTCGGCAACGACAGCACGTCGTCCGCGGACGGCCGATGCCGCCGCTCCTCGAGCGCATGACTGACGCGGATCAGGGGAAGAATCTGCCCCCGGTACTGGGTCACCCATTGCTTTCCGGAGCGCTCGACCTGGGTCCCCGGAATATTTTCGAGACGTGCCAGCAGGTTCAGCGGCACCGCCATCCGCGACCCCCCCGGGCCCGTGAACAGCACCAGCTGTTGTTTCCCATTCGCGCCTTCCGCCGTGGCTTCTGCTTCTTCGCCCAGAATGCGCTCCTGTCCCTCGCCCAGCAGGTTGGCGCGTTGCGCCAGGCCGATCACGTCCAGAATCAGCGCCACTTTGCCGTCTCCCATGATGGTGGCCCCGGAGTAGACGGTGATGTGTTTCAAGTGCTTACCGAGCGGCTTGACGACGATCTCTTCGGTGTCGTTGATTTCGTCCACCACCAGTCCGAAGTGCCGGCCATTGGCTTCGAGCACCACGATGTTGACCGCCTGGCACTGCTGGACTTTCCGTTCCACCTCCGTCAACAGCTCGACAACTTTCCGCGAGGCCGGCCCAATCTCGAGGAACCCGTGCTCCGCTCCCGCCGTGTCGCCTTTCGCTTTGAGCGCGACCACTTCCCGCACCAGTTCATGGGAACGCTTGTGGGCGGCTTCCACCTGGTTGATCTCCCGGATGCCGCTGTAATCTTTCAGGCCGCGGCCGTAGAGCCACTTGCCCAGCGCACACTGCGTGGGCGAACCGGCCTGCTCGACCGTCATGGGGGTCGAGCCGTCCAGCACTCGCCGCAGGCGCCCCAGCCACTGCTCGTGCGCCAACCGGGCCTTGGCGAAATCGAGCAGGTCGGTTTTCGCGGCGGAGACGGCGGGAGCCGCGCTCGCGGCGTCCTCGGCGTTCGCGCTCGCTTCCAATTCCCGGTTCAAATAGACCAGCGGCAACAATCGCCCGCGCAGGCGGTACACGGGCGCGCCGTGAATCATCTCGATTCCCTTCCGCTCCGCTCCGGCCTCTACGCGAACCAACTCCAGCAGGTTGACCTGAGGGACGGCATAGCGCTCGCCCACGCTGGTAACAATCAGCGCGGGAATGATGGCCAGGGTGAGCGGAATCTTCATGCGGACCATCACCCCCTGACCCGCCTTGGACTGCAGGTCGACGGTGCCGCCGATTTTTTCGATGTGGGTCTTGACCACGTCCATGCCCACTCCACGGCCGGAGACGTTGGTCACTTTCTCCGCCGTGGAGAAGCCCGGCTGGAAAACCAGATTCACGATCTCGTGATCGGTCAGGCGGCCAGCCTGCTCGGCCGAGATCAGGCCCTTCTGTACCGCCTTGTTACGAATCCTGTCCTGATCGAGACCGGCCCCATCGTCCGAGATCTCGATGTTGACCTGTCCTCCTTCATGAAACGCGCGCAGGAACAGGCGGCCCTCCGGATCTTTCCCGGCGGCCTGGCGGACCTCGGGGCGTTCGATGCCATGATCCACGGCATTCCTCACCAGGTGGGTCAGCGGATCCTTGATGGCCTCGATCAGCGTCTTGTCCAGTTCGGTCTCTTTGCCCTCCATCTCCACCCGCACCTGCTTGCCACAGTCCAGGGCGAGGTCGCGCACGGTACGGGGGAACTTGCTCCAGATGTTGCCGATCGGCTGCATTCGGGTCTTCATCACCCCTTCCTGCAGTTCGGTCGTGATCAGGTTGAGCCGCTGGCTGGTGGCCAGCAGGCCGCTCTCTTCGGTGTTGTTGGCGAACTGCAAAATCTGGTTGCGCGCCAGCACCAGTTCTCCGACCAGGTTCATCAACTGGTCGAGCAGGCTGACGTCCAGCCGGATGGTGCTGTCCGTGGCACTCTGCCCGCGTGCGGCCTGCTGCAGGTGCAACGCTTCCACCACATCGGCCGACCGCGCCACGCCCTGCTCCACCAGAATCTCGCCCATGTGGCGCGGGTCCCCTTCCTTCTTCTTTTCGGCCGCCACCAGGATCTCCTCCGGCGTGACGCCCGCCCGTTGCATCAGAATGTCGCCGATCGAAGACGGTAAGATCGATGACGGTAAGGCGGCCGTTTCGGACGAACTCTCCGGCACCGGAGCAACCTCGCTCTTCGCCGGCGTCTGCACCGGCGTTTCGGGAGCCTGCTGCAAGCCGGTCAACCTCGAAATCAGCCCACTGTCGTCGCGTTCCCCCTCGCCGCCGGTGGCTTCTATGCTCGCCAGCATCTGGCGGACCGCGTCCACCAGGGCCAGCAAAGCGCTCGTGATTTCCCGATCCAGCTCGAGTTGGCCATCGCGCAACCGCCCCAGCAGGCTTTCGCCGACATGCGTCACGGCCCCCAGTTGGTTGAACGCCAGAAAACCCGACGTGCCTTTAATGGTGTGAATCGTGCGGAAAATGCTGGCCAGGATCTCGCGGTCGTTGGGATTCTTCTCCAACGTAATCAAATCCCGGTCCAAACGGTCGAGGTTCTCGCAGCTCTCGACCAGAAACTCTTTGACTATGTCGTCCGAATCATTCATAGCGAATACCCTCTCCATCGACGCGGCGCTGATCTCGCTTGAGCACGGAGGTGCCCGCTGCTCTCGCTTTCGTTTCCCTTCATCAACCCCTCGCTCGCACAAAAAGCCCCGATCCAATTAGAAAGCTCTCACGCTGCCGCTCGATCATTCCTGAGAAGGAGCATTCTCGTGCCCCAAACGGTCGCGCACCCGGCACCTTCGACAGTCTCCAATGGTCGATGGACGCGTCGGCAGTACTGCGCCTCTACGTGTGGGCGCACTCTTGTGCGCACATTTGTGTGAACTTCAGGGCTGGGCGAAGAATCCATCGCCCAGAGGGAGGACGGGATCTCTAATTCATTCCCGAGAGGATTAGTTTTTCTCGAAATGACTACACGCAGCGAATCACGTGAGCTTCGTACTACCGACGCGAAGCGCCGGCATTCCCGGTCTTCTTCCGGTCTTCCGCCAATCGCCTGTCTTACACAGAGTAGGAGACATCGTCACTGGCGGCGCCTTGCGCCATACTTTCCGTCGTCGAAGCCGCGTCGGCAGACTTGCTGCCCCGTCGCATGGCGACGATGCCGGTGCGCACCATCTCCAATACACCGTATGGACGCAGCACTTCGAGCAGTCCATCGATCTTGTCTTCTCCGCCAGTGATTTCGATGGTCAGCGATTCGGCAGCGACATCGACCACCCGCCCTCGAAATACGCTGGCCAGTTCCAGCACGTGGGAGCGCGCATCGTGCGTGGCCGCCACCCGGATCATGGCCAAGTCTCGCACAATAGCCGGTTGATTGGTGATGTTCTCGACTAGTAACACGTTTACGAGTTTGTATAAATTGGCCTCGATGCGGCGGGCCTGGTCGCGGTCGGCGTCGACGGTAATGGTCATGCGCGACACTTCTGGTTTTTCAGTCCGCCCGACCGTCAGCGAATCGATATTGAAGGCGCGGCGGCGAAACAGCGAAGCCACGCGGGTAAGCACACCCGGTTTGTTTTCGACGTACACCATGAATGTATTCAGCATAGTTTTGATTCATCTCTCAGTGAGCCATTGAATA
Organism: Terriglobales bacterium; assembly: GCA_050013295.1. Taxonomy (GTDB): domain Bacteria; phylum Acidobacteriota; class Terriglobia; order Terriglobales; family Acidobacteriaceae; genus Acidiflorens. The sequence goes on along the minus strand of JBEKFN010000010.1, from coordinate 2,342 downwards.
TCAGGTCAGAGGTGAGAAGTCAGATTGGAGAGGTAACCTCCGAACCTTAGGCTTTAACCTCCGCAATCTGACTTCTAACCTCTGACCTGATTTATTAGTCCTCGGCCGTCTCGACAATCGGACTGGGCCGCCGGATCATGTCGTGCAACGCCGCCCCGGCCGCGACCATCGGATAGACCGTGTCTTCCTGTTCCACCTTAAAATTGATCAGCATCGGCCCCTCGTGCTGGCGCGCCGCTTCGACCGCGGGCACGACCTCGGAACGCCTCGAGACCGTCGCGCTCCGTATGCCGTAAGCCTCCGCCAACTTCGCGAAATCCGGATTGAGCAACGGCGTCGCCGCGTAATTGCGGTCGTAGAAAAATTCCTGCCACTGCCGCACCATGCCGAGAAAGCCGTTGTTGATGATGGCGATATGGATCTTCAGGTTTTCCTGCACAATCGTCGCCAGTTCGCACATCGTCATCTGGAATCCGCCGTCGCCCGCCACCACCCAGACCTCGGCCTCCGGGCAAGCGACTTTGGCGCCGATGGCGGCCGGCAGCGCGAAACCCATCGTTCCCAATCCTCCGGAAGTAATGAGCGAGCGCGGACGCTCATGCTTGTAATACTGCGCCTCCCACATCTGGTGCTGCCCCACGTCGGTTACCACGATGGTATTGCCGTCGCGCGTCTGGTGCCACAAATCGTTAATGACATGGGCGGCATAAAGATGGCCGCTGTCGGGCAGGTTCTGGATGTCGCGCACCGCCGAATCGCCCTTCAGCTTGTCGATGGAATCCAGCCAGTCACTACGATCGATGGATTCAATGTGCGGCAACAACTCCAGCAAGACTTCCCGCAAGTCGCCGACCAGCGGAACGTCGACCTTGACGTTCTTGTTGATCTCCGCGGGATCGATCTCGATGTGAATCTTCTTGGCGTTGGGCGCGTAGGTTTTCAGCGTGCCGGTGACGCGGTCGTCGAAGCGCATGCCGAAGGCCAGCAGCAAATCCGCTTCTTGAATCGTATGGTTCACCCAGGCTTCCCCGTGCATGCCCATCATGCCCAGATTAAGCGGGTGCGATGCGGGGAGCGCACCCAGGCCGAGCAGCGTGAGTGCGACCGGGATCCCGGCCCGCTCGGCAAAATCGCGCACCTCGCGCATGGCTCCAGAAATGATGATGCCGTGACCGGCAAGGATCACCGGCCGCTTCGAATTGTGGATCAAATCCAGCGCCTGCGCATACTCCTGCGGAGCGGGCGAAAGGTCGGGACGGTAACCCGGCAGTTGCGGCTTCGCCGCTTCCCAGTCGAACTCGCACGTACCCTGCTGCGCATCTTTGGTGATATCCACCAGCACCGGACCGGGCCGCCCCGACCGCGCCACATAAAAAGCTTCGCGGATCGTGCGCGCCACTTCGCTAGCCTGCGTAACCAGATAGTTGTGCTTGGTGATCGGAAGGGTCACGCCCGTAATGTCGGTCTCCTGAAACGCGTCCGACCCAATCAGCTTGCTGCCCACCTGCCCGGTGATGCAGACGATCGGTATGGAATCGAGCATGGCGGTGGCGATTCCGGTCACCATGTTGGTCGCTCCCGGCCCCGAGGTTGCAACCGCGACTCCCACCTCTCCACTGGCGCGCGCGAAGCCGTCGGCCATATGGGTGGCGCCTTGTTCGTGGCGCACCAGAATGTGATGGATCTTGCTGCCCTTCAAAGCGTCATAGGCGGGCAGAATGGCGCCTCCGGGATAGCCAAAGACGACCTTCACGCCCTTACGCTCCAGACACTCCCAAAGAATACTGGCCCCGGTCATGGTCCTGCCCTTGCTCGTGGGGAGCGCGGTTTTCGCATCCGTCATAAGACCTCCCTAGCATTAGACTTCCCTAGCATTCCGTGGTGCAAATCCAGCCCCTGGAGGGGCGAACCAGCCAGCACTCGGCGGTGCAAATCCAGCCCCGGAAAATCCAGCCCCGGAGGGGGCGAGCCAGCTTAGCCCCGCGCTTCAGCGCTGGGTGACAGCGGACCAAATGAGTCAAGTCCGGAGGGACGGCCGAGTTCCCACGCCCATTCTTCAGGGACTGCAATGTCAAAAAGCGTGCTCCTCGGAAAAAACAAAACCCACCTTGCCAGCGTTTCTGGCGGGTGGGATTCGGGAGCACTTACGATTTCTAATCTCTCAGCTCACTCTTCCCCCCGCACCGCGACCGGCAGGCATACTCGTACCCCGGGAATCCTAAAACTAAGCCGTCGGAGACTCCGTCCATTCGTCACGGTCGCACCAAAGAGTTGACGTGATAGTACCGAAGCTCCCGCCCGCCTGCAAGTGGAAAGTCCGACACGTATGGCCGAAGCTCTTG
>JBEKFN010000009.1:0-24271 GCA_050013295.1 Terriglobales bacterium | reverse complement strand
CCAAGCAGGCACTGATGGTGCTGCTGCACGCCATCCTCGATCCGAAGGAAGAAGTGGTTTTCCCGGCTCCCTACTGGGTGAGCTATCCGGAGATGGTGAAGCTCGCGGGCGGTGTTCCGGTGCCGGTCACGGCGGAGGACGGGACTTTTTTCCCAACCGTCAAAGAAATGGCGGACGCGTGCGGTTCCTACACCAAAGCCATCATTCTGAACAGTCCGAATAACCCGTCGGGCGCCATGTACTCGAAGGATTTCGTCCAGGGGATGGTCGAGTTTTGCGAGAAGCGGAGCATTTATCTGATCCTGGATGACATCTACAACCGGCTGGTGTTCGACGGCAAGAGCGCGGCCATCGGCTACGACTTCATGGAGCTGCCGCTCGAGCAATCGAAGGTGGTGGTGATCAACGGGGTGTCGAAGATGTATGCCATGACCGGGTTCCGCATCGGTTGGGCGATCGCGAATCAGGCGCTGATCGAGGCCATGGCGACCATCCAGTCGCAACAGACTTCCGGGCCTTCTTCCCCAGGGCAGTGGGCAGCCGTGGGCGCGCTCAACGGCGTGCACTCGGCCATTGACAGCCTGCGGGTCACGCTGGAGAACAACCGGAACGTGATGATGGACCGCTTGCATGCTTTCGAAGGCGTCAAAGTTCACAAGCCGGATGGCACCTTTTACTGTTTCCCGGATTTCAGCGCCTACATGAAGGATTCGCAGAAGCTCTCCAATTTTCTGCTGGAGAAAGTACGGGTGGTAACGGTGCCGGGCAAGGAATTCGGCTTCGAGGGGCATCTCAGGCTGAGTTACTGCGGCACCATCCGCGATATCACCGAGGGCCTGGATCGCATCAAGTGGGCGCTCGATCCGAATTCCTCCAACGAACTCTACCTCGGCGACCGCAAACTTGTGAGGGATTGGCAATGAACATTTACCTCGACGTGCAATCTCCCGCTGTAAAAGAAGCAGGGAAACTGGCCAGTGCCTACGGCCTCGCCAATCATGGCCTGGTCAGTCTGCGGCGCGCCTATTGGAATCTGCCGACGCCGGCGCTTTATGAGGAGAGCATTTTCCGTTCCGAGGGCGCGCTCTCGCACCTTGGACCACTGGTGGTGGACACCGGCAAACACACCGCGCGCGCCGCCGCCGACAAGTTCGTGGTACGCGAGCAATCCACCGAGGAGAAGATCTGGTGGGGCCAGTACAACCGCCCCGTCACCAGCGAAAATTTCAGCGCCCTGCTGGCGCGCCTGCAGGGCTACTTGCAGGGGCGCGATGTTTTCGTGCAGGACTGCTTCGCGGGAGCCGACCCGGAGTACAGCCTGCCCGTCCGCATCATCACGCAAAAGGCGTGGCACAGTTTGTTTGCGCGCATCATGTTCCTGAAGGTTCGGGGTCAAGACGCGCTCCGGCGGCACATGCCCGAATTCACTGTGATTGCGGCGCCCTCGTTTCAAGCCTCGCCCATGGTGGACGGCACGCGTTCGGAAACGTTCATCATGATCAACTTCCGGGAACGTCTGGCCATCATCGGCGGCACCAACTACGCCGGAGAAATCAAGAAGACCATCTTTACGGTCTTGAATTTCCTGTTGCCGTTGCAGGGTGTGCTCTCCATGCACTGCTCGGCCAATGTCGGCAACGACGGCGATGTGGCAATTTTCTTCGGGCTTTCGGGCACCGGCAAGACCACGCTCTCCGCCGACCCCACGCGGCACCTGATCGGCGACGACGAGCACGGCTGGAGCGACAACGGAGTGTTCAACTTCGAAGATGGCTGCTATGCCAAGGTGATTCGCCTTTCGCCAGAGGCCGAGCCGCAGATTTATGCGTGCACCCGGCAGTTCGGGACCGTGCTGGAAAATGTCACTTTCGATCCCGTCTCGCGGCGGCTGGATTTGAACGACGACACCCTGACCGAGAACACGCGGGCGGCTTATCCGCTTTCCTACATCGCGAATCACTTGCCGGAGAAGCGCGCCGGGCACCCGCGGAACGTCATTTTCCTTACCTGCGATGCCTCCGGCGTGATGCCGCCCATCTCCCGGCTCAACCCCGATCAGGCCATCTATCATTTCATTTCCGGCTACACCAGCAAGATTGCCGGCACTGAGATCGGGTTGGGGGTGGAGCCCGAGATGACCTTCAGCACTTGCTTCGGCGGGCCGTTCATGGTGCATCACCCCCTGGCCTACGCGGAACTGCTGAAGAAAAAGATCCAAAAGCACGGCGCGCACGTGTGGCTGGTGAACACGGGCTGGACGGGCGGGCCGTTTGGCGTGGGCAAGCGCATCAGCATCCGTCACACCCGCGCGCTGCTCAATGCCGCGCTCAGCGGCTCACTGCTCAAGGTGGCGTACAGGAAAGATCCGGTCTTTGGCTTCGATGTGCCGGTGGAGTGCGAAGGAGTGCCGTCGCAGGTGCTGGATCCGGCGAATACCTGGCCAAGCCGGGAGCAGTATTTTAACAAGTACGATGGGCTGGCGGCTCGCTTCATCGAGAACTTCAAGCTGATGATGGCCGAGTGCCCGGAGCACATACTGGAAGCCGGGCCGAAGCGTCTTACGACAGCCTCGGTGCGCTGAGAGCAGGTCCTGCTGTGGGCGCGGATGCCCATCCTTTTCGCGTATTTTGCGAAAAGGGTGGGTGACGGGGATCATCAGTGCATCCTGTGTACAAGGGCCAGTTCTGGAGTCGACAAAATCCCAGGCGCCAAAATCCGTGGGGCGCACAGAGCCTGCCGACTTCACCACCCGGCACCGCGTGGTTATTTTCCGGGCCTGACCTAACTCTTTTTCCCCGTCACAGCATAGAACGCGGTTGCTTCCTGCTCCACGTTCTTGCTGCCGCACTTGGGGCATTTCGCGTCCACTTCGTGTTCTTTCAGGCTAAGAATTAATTCGAAGGTTTTGTGACAATCGTTGCAGATGTAGTCGTACACGGGCATGGAGGCCTCCCGCTCGATTGCGAACACGAGCTACGGTGAAAATTGTACGCCGACATCCGCCGCCTGTCCCTGTGCAAATCCCAAGCTTCAAGAAAACGGAGGGACACACGCGTTTTCGGTGTGGGGACGGGGCTTCGCCCCGTCCAAGCGGGCAAAGCCCCGCTTCCACACGGACAAGATCACGCTTGGACGGGCGAGGACACCCGTCTCTCCACCGTTTGAACCATCACGCGGTCACGGTGCCTGCCTTCCGAAAATGTTCGAGAATCGCTTCGGCTTGAGCTTTGGTCACGACCGCCGACAGGGCCGCTACATCCGCTTGCTTGACGGCTTGCAGGCTGCCGAAATGTTCCAGCAGGCGGCGGGTGGTGGATTCGCCGACCCCGGGAATTTCTCGTAACTCGGTGGCGCGGTCCCGGATCTGGCGGCGCTTGCGATGGAAGGTTACGGCGAAGCGATGGGCTTCGTCGCGGATCATCTGCACCAAGTGTAAGACGGGAGAATGATGGTCGAGAACTACCGGGTCGTCTTCCTGTCCGTAGACGTAGATGATCTCTTCTCGCTTGGCGATGGCGGCGAGCGGCTGGTTGATGATTTCGAGCGCTTCGAGCGCCTGGGCGGCGGCGTGGAGCTGTCCGAGGCCGCCGTCGATCAGCACCAGGCTGGGCGCGAGCTTTTTTTCTTCCTGCTGGCGCTTGTAACGGCGCGTGACTACCTCGCGCATGGAGGCGAAATCGTCCACTCCGGCGACGGTCTTGATGATGAACTTGCGGTAGTCCGATTTTTTCATCTTGCCGTCTTCCCAAACCACCATCGAGGCTACCGTTTCCGCTCCCTGAATGTGCGAAATGTCGAAACACTCGATGCGCTTTGGGAGTTCGGGCAGGGCGAGCGCATCTTGCAGGGCTTCTTGAATGGCGCGCGCATTTGGCTTGAGGACGCGGAAACGCTGGTCGTAAGACTGCTTGGCATTGTTGCCGGCGAGATCGATGAGCTCGCGCTTGTCTCCGCGCTGCGGAACGGTGATGTGGACGCGCGTGGCTCGTCCGCCCTCTCCGGCTAGTTGCTCGCTGAGTGCTTCTTCCAATTCTTCGCGGTCTTCGAAGTCGACGGGAACGAAGATGTTGCGCGGGACGTAGGGCTGCGCCAGATAGAGCTGCTTGACCAGGGCGGAGAAGAATTCTCCGGGGTGGAAGGAAGTCGCCGGCGAGCTTTGCTCGCCTGGACGGCCGGGGGCGGCCGTCGCAACGTATTCCATGCCAAAGTCGGGGAGGTCTTCCCAGAAAAATTCGCGGCGGTCGAGAACTTTTCCTCCCCGCATGTGAAACAGATTCACCGCCAGCATTTGATTCTCGTAGTGATAACCGAAGACGTCGGCATCGTCGCCTTCGGCGGCGGCGATGCGCTGCTTCTCCTGCAACTGCTCGACGGTTGAGATCAGGTCGCGATAGCGGGCCGCGCGCTCGAACTCCTGCGCTTCGGCCGCCTCCGACATGCGCTGGCGCAGAGATTTGACCAGGTCGGTTTGGCGGCCTTCGAGAAAGAACTTTACGTCGCGCACGGCTTCACTGTAAATCTCCGGCGTGGTCAACTCCTTCACGCACGGACCGAGACAGCGTTTGATATAGAACTGAAGGCATGGGCGTGGATGGTTGCGCGTCAAATCTACCTTGCAGGATGGGACCATGAAGTGGCGATGAATCAGGTCGACGATGCGATAGGCGAGATTGGCAGGGAAGTAGGGGCCGTAGTAGGCGCTGCCGTCTTTGCGCAGGCGGCGCGTCACGTACACGCGCGGAAAGCGCTCGGCCAGGGTGAGCTTCACGTAGGGGTAAGTCTTGTCGTCGCGCAGCAGGATGTTGAAGCGCGGCTTCTTTTGCTTGATCAGGTGGTTCTCGAGCGCCAGCGCCTCTTTGTTATTAGCGACGACGATGTAGTCGACGTCAACGGCCTCGCGGACTAGCGTGCCGGTTTTCGCGTCTTCCCATCGGCCTTCGTGAAAGTAGGAAGAGACCCGCGAACGCAGGTTCTTCGCCTTGCCGACGTAAATGACTTCGCCTTCGGCGTTTTTGTAGAGATAGACGCCGGGGGAAGTGGGCAGGGTGCGGATTTTTTCGGGAAGATCCATCGCTGCTGTATTCAGTGTAATGTAAAACAGGAGTACAAAAGTGTGTTACAATAATGTCCATGGGTAGTACAATCACAATCCGTATTCCAGAGGAACTGGCAGACTGGCTTAAGAACACAGCTCGCAAGACGGGAGTGCCGGTCGGCCGGTTGGTTCGTGAAGAACTTGAGCGCGCGAAGCGGGAAAACGGAACCAAGCCCTTCATGCGCCATTGCGGTTCGATCGATGGACCTGCCGACCTTTCATCGCGTAAGGGATTTTCAAGGAAATGAGGGCCATCGCGGATACGGGTTTTATAGTGGCGTTTCTGAACCGCTCCGACCGGTATCACGATTGGGCCAGCGAGATTGGGCGGGGAATTTCAGACCCGTTCCTGACTTGTGAAGCGGTGCTTGCCGAAACCGCGTTCCAGGTCGGAGCGGCGAGTAGGGTGCTAGCGCTATTGCAGGATGGATTTCTGAGGATTGCGTTTGATCTGACAAAGAACATTGAGGAAGTTCAGGCTCTAGCTGAGCGTTATCGAGATCGTACCCCCGATCTTGCCGATTTATGCCTCATTCGAATGAGCGAATTGTATGAAAGACTGCCTGTGTTCACCGTCGATGAAGACGATTTCCGTGTCTATCGGCGAAACCGTCGAGAAGTGATTCCGATCGTGTGTCCCCCGCGAAGCTGATTTGTTTTCTTTACGCGCTCCATCCTTTCACAAACTCCACCAGGTTGGATGTCGCGTAGGGAGGCCGCCCTCTGCCGCCCATGCCGAGCGCATCTCGGCAGTTGCCGTTTGCTGTGCGGACGTTATCGAGTAGACTACCGCCGCATGGTTCCGGAAAACTTCTTTCAGGAACGGAGCCTCGCCGACGGCCGGCAGTTGTCGTTCCTCATCCGGCGCAAGCAGGACAAAACGGATTGCATTTTGCTGAATCAGCCGCTCCCGGAATTCGTTCGAAGTTTTCGGGTCGAGGAACTGCTGTAGCGCCTTCAGCTTGTCGTCAAAGTGGACTGCATTGTCGTACCCGCAGAAGACGATGTTGTGGGTATATTGCGGGATGAGATTTGAAATCTCGAAATCGGCGAGGACCACATCATCGGCGTGAGAATGCCCATTCAGCCATGAGTAGGCTTCCAACAATTGCGCATTGACGCGAAAGTCTCCCTGAATGACCAACACAAACAGCTGCCCCGCGAGCGCGATTGAGGTGAAACTGTTGACGACGAGCACCATGACAATGGCCGTACTTGCCCGGCGCCGATTTATCCTCCACTCTGCAATGGGTTCGGCTAACCCGACCAGCGCGAGCATAACCATCGGGATGAGAATGTTGGTCGCAAACTGAAAAGAAAAGTGGAGCAACCTGTGCATGTATGCAAATAGAACGGCAGTAAGCAGACAACACAGCATGAGGCGGCCGGCCTCGCCTAGTCCCCCGCGTCGTAGTCTCCACGCCGAAAACAGCAGGAAGATGAACGTCATCCCATAACCCAATGCCAACAGCCAAATCGAGGGGGCCGGCCCTCCGGGAAGACTCCACCAGCGGAAGACGGGATGGATCTTGAAAATCCAATAGTAGTAACCAAGCAGCGGCACGCACATCGCGATCGGAAGGGCGCGCAGCGCGATTTCCCAGCGCAGATCGCGATGTTCCCAGCAACAAGAGGCGAGAAACACTCCTGTGGACGCCATAAGGAAGAGCATGTCATAGGGGCGGCACGATCCAGCCACCAGGTAGCACAAACCTGCCTCGATGTAGTGGCGTGCGCGACGGCTGCGCTCTGCGCGTAAGAAAAGACAGAGCCCCAGAACAACGAACGACTCGGAGATCAGGAAATGCGGCAGTTTCAATGCCCAGTAGAAAAGGAAAAAAACGGGATTGGAAATATCGAAAAAATACGAAGAATCGATCGGGATTCGAAGCAGATGCAAGGCCGCGAGCCAGCCGAACCCTCCGCCGGCCAGGCTCGCCACCAGAGCCATGCGGCGGATGAACACGCTATCGAACAGAAACGACGATAACCAGTAGGCGGAGAAACACATCAACACGATGCATAGCAGGCGCAGAATACCCATCGCGAATTCCAGCGACACATGCAATAGAGATGAAAGTTTGCCGATGACCAGCCATTCCAGATTGAAAAAACTTGCGGCGTGGGGCTCGGCCGTCATGGGATTGCGGAAGAGCCACTTACCGGATGCTGCCTGGTTGGCATATGCCAGATAGTTACCCGGATCAAAAGAGTGAGTTAGCACGTCCGTGAATACGGTGTCCGGAAAGGATACGAGGTGGCCGGCCGCATAAGGCAAGGAGGTCACGATGCAAAGAACGAGTGTAAAAGAAATGAGAAATTTTATTTCTGAACGTGCGATCACACCGGTCTGAGGGGTTTTTGGAAGCACCGCGGCTCCTGCTATGTCGAGAGTTGCTTCGGGAAATCCCGACCTGGGGTTGGCAGCTGCACGTACCGGCATTTGGTGAACTGGAATGTCCTCTTTGATTTCGAAATGTAGATTATACCCCGAGGTTGTTATCGGGGACTATTTGGGCACGCACGCAGTCAACACCAAGTCGTCACTGTTTTGCTGCTCTTCCAGCTTCAGAAATGAAGCAAGTCTCTCGTCATCGAAGGTGCGATGCCGAACGCTATCGATGACAATGATCCTTCGACGGACGAGATTGCAAGGGTTTTTCTTCGCACTGGGATGAGGGGGGCAGCCTCGGACATGCCTATTGCCGCAGGTTGGAGTCTGAGGCCAGAGTTGGACGCTGTATGGCACAGACGAAGATTACGCCAGTGACGACAAAAGCCCAGACTAAGTATCGTGATTCAGGAGAGAGATAAAGCACGAAGTGAGCCACTACGGCGATCCACACGGGGATCAACCATCCGCGATATGGCGAAGACCACTTCCACGCCACAACGCCAAGCAAACCCCAAATAGCTACTTGGGGAATAATCGTCTCGGCACTTCGGGCAGCGACCCCGAGGTATTGGGCCACACTAAAACGTGGGTCAATCTCCGCAGGCGATCTGCCCCCTATGAAACTGAATTGAAAAAGGACAGGCCAACTGTAGTTCCCGGAAAAGTGGTTAATGAACGCGACGCTGCCTGCTGAAAGTGCGGAGATCGCCGCAGCATCAACAATCGTCATCCTCTTCCGCCACAACAGGTATCCGAGCACCGCGATGACCAACAAAAGATTGTCGGTTCGAATCCATATGGAGACCAGCAGAAGCAGAACTCCCATTAGGAGCTTATTCCGATTGATGGTCCATAGGCCTGAGAGGACAACGAGAGCCGATAAGCCATCGGGCGTGCCCATTCTGCCAAGTGCCACCGTTGCCGACGTCGCCAACAGCAGTGCAGAATAACCGGGCTTTCCTGTCCATCCGAGCACTACGATACCAACGCCAAATAGGGACAAAGCGGAAATCAGATTGATGCGGCCCTGAATCGGCAGGCGTGTGAAAGAGGCTGCCTCAATCGCCTTCACGTAGAGTGGTTTTATCGCATACAGCGGCTCAAGTTGTCCCAGATGTGTCGGGCTGTCCAGGATGCTGCTTTCCTCTGCCCGCTTATTTGAATGCTTGACGACTGGATACACAACTTCGACAGTTTCGTACTTTCCCCGCACCAGCGCTTCGTAGATGTATCTGTCAAAATCATCGGCCACGGGGTGGCGAAAGCACGCCCACGAAACGCCCGCGATGAATCCGAGATACAAACATGTTGTAAAAACGCGCCAAGTGCTCATCGGCTCGATGCCATTCCGTGCTTAGACAATGCGTGGTTCGATGGTATCACCGTGCTGTCAATACATGCTGCACAGTCGTGAAGCGCCTTGCTGCCCACGTTGCCAGCATGTAAAATCAGCAAACTAGCCATAAGTGGCCATCGCCAATACCCATGGTTCTGCGAGGGGACGAAAAATCCTTAAAGCTTGGTGCTACCGAGATTTTGACCGCTTCTCCTTCGCAACCCACGTTGCTCCAGTCTCCAATTGCCCGGCGAGCGCGTTTCCTCGAGGTAAAGTCGCGCGTCATTCGCCAATTTGTGTTTGCCACCGTGCTTCTGCTGAGCGCTCTGTATGCGGCGAAGGGGCTTAAGCGAGGCTGGTTCCCGTGGGACGAAGGCATTCTGGCGCAATCTGCGGAGGCTGTTCTTCACGGAGAACTTCCGCATCGAGACTACTTTGAGATTTACACCGGAGGCTTGTCATACCTGAATGCGGCGGCATTCCGGCTGTTTGGAACGAACCTGGCAAGCATGCGTTATATGTTGTTTCTGTTTTTTCTGCTTTGGGTGCCAGCATTTTATTATGCAGCTCTTCGTTTTGTTTCAGTGCCGGTGGCGGGCGCCGTCACCTTACTTGCCGTGGCCTGGAGCATTCCCAACTATTCTGCTGCCATGCCTTCCTGGTACAACTTGTTCTTCGCTACCTTCGGCCTGGCGGCATTGCTGCGGTACATCGAGACCCAAAAGCGTCGTTGGCTGCTAGTGGCAGGTCTGTGCGGTGGGATCTCGTGCCTGTTCAAGATTAGCGGTCTCTATTTCGTCGCCGGTGCACTATTGTTCCTACTATTTCGTGAAGCGATAGTCCCTAAAGCAGGGGTGGAGAGACGTCGTGAGGTTGCGTTATTTAGAATTTTCCTCACGGCTACTGTGCTTTTGTACGAAGCCCTGGTCTTCCTGGTTTTGCGGAAAGTGGCCAACCCGGCGACTTACCCTTATTTTTGGGTGCCTAATCTTGCAGTTGGCGCGGCCATACTTTGGATCGAATTTCACGGTGCCAAAGATAGAGGCCAAAGATTTGTTTCCCTCTTTCGGGAGTTGACGCCGTTCTCGGTTGGAGTTGTGCTCCCAATCGCCATTTTTCTGACTCGTTACGTTCTGGCTGGAAATTTTCTCCAACTCTTCCGAGGGGTTTCTGGTTCGGTCGAAGGGCATCTTCAATACGTTAATTCCGCGCCATCGGTAATGAATTTGTTTCGGGGGATCCCGATCAATCTGCTACTTGGGTTCGTGGTTTTCATGACCGGGACCCGGATCGCAAAGGCCGTCGGCGTTCTTTTTTTTGTTGGAATACCAGTCGTACTATTTCTTGCTCGTGCCCACACCTATGTGGATAGCGTGGTTTGGGGAACTGTTTGGTCTTTTCTGCCGCTGGTAGTTGTGGTTGGCGTTGTACTTCTCGCTTACTGGTCGTTGCGAGGCCGCTTAGATGTTGTCGAACAACAACAGTTATACCTGGTCCTGTCGGTGTGCGCGACCACCAATTTAATCCAGTTTCCTTACACTACAAACAGTTATTACTGCTATGTTGTACCGTTCGCCTTTTTATCGGCGGCGGCTGTGTTCAGCCATCTGCAAGCCCCGCGGAAATTAGCCCTAGCCGGAGCACTATGCTTTTGTATTTTGTATATAGCATTAATCGTTACTCCAGGATTCGTTGAGAATATGGGCCGGGAGTACCGTCCTGACCAGCAAACTGCGAGGCTTGAACTTCCTCGAGCGGGAGGGCTCCGAGTATACCCACGCTATGCACGCACTTACGACGACCTGAGTGCAATTATCAAGAAACATGCTCGCGGTGAATATATTTTCGCGACGCCCAATTGTCCCGAGGTTTATTTCCTAAATGGGTTTCGCGATGCAACTGCGACATTGTTCCGTACCACTTATGATCCCTCTGAGGTAACGCAAGTGGTTATGGGAGCGCTCCGCGAACACGACGTCAACCTTGTAGTTCTTAATGGCAATCCCTGGTATTCCGGACCCATATCGTCAGACCTCAGGACCGCCCTCGAACGAGAGTTCCCAAATCGAGCGACTGCTGGTCCGTTCGAGGTGAGATGGAAACCATGAACGCTTACACGACACTGAATCACTCGCGGCGCAATACCTTGCGCGCTCAGGGCCAGCTTTTCGGAGCCAGTTCCAGCGATCACGCCGCGTAGCTCTTCACGAACTCCACCAGGCTGCGCAGGGCGATCCCCGACGGGCCTTTGGCGATCCAGGGCTTGTTCTCTTCCATCCAGGCGGTGCCGGCGATGTCAAGGTGGATCCAGGGTGTGTCTTCGGCAAATTCTTTTAGGAACATGGCGGCGGAGATGGCGCCGCCCCAACGTCCGCCGGAATTCACGATGTCGGCGATGTTCGATTTGATGATTTCTTTGTATTCGTCGTCGAGCGGAAGGCGCCACATTTTCTCGCCCGCTTGTTGGTTGGCGTTCGCGAAGCGCTCGTACATCTGGTCGTCGCTGGCGAAGATGCCGGCGTTCACGTAGCCGAGGGCCACGACTACCGCGCCGGTCAGGGTGGCGGCGTCGACCAAATGCGTGCAGCCGAGTTGGCGGGCGTAGCAGAGTCCGTCGGCCAGGATTAGGCGTCCTTCGGCGTCTGTGTTGATAATTTCTATCGACTTGCCGGACATGGCGATCTGCACGTCTCCCGGCTTTTGCGCTTTGCCGGAGGGCATGTTTTCGGTGGCGCAGACGATGGCGGTGACCTTCACCTTGGGCTTCAGCAAAGCGATGGCTCGCATGGCGCCGATCATGGTGGCGGCGCCAGCCATGTCGTACTTCATTTTCTCCATGCCGTCGGCGGGTTTGATGGAGATGCCTCCGGTGTCGAAGGTGACTCCTTTGCCTACCAAACCTAGATGCACTTTGTCGGCCGCGCCAGCGGGATCGTAGCGCAGGACGATGAGCGCGGGAGGTTCGTCGGAGCCTTGGGCGACTCCCCAGAATGCTCCCATCTTTAGTTCTTTGATCTTGTCGGCGCCGTAGATCTCGCACTTCAGGCCGACTTCCGCCGCCATTTTCCTGGCGCGCTCGGCCAGTATGGTGGGCGTCATGCGATTGGAGGGTTCATTGACCAGGTCGCGGGTGAAGTTCTGCGACTCGGCGACGATGCGTCCGGCCTGCAGGGCGCCTTCGAGGGCCTTTACATCGCCTGACACGACGATGGTGATGGCGTCGATTTTCTCGTCTTTGTCATTGCGATCGCTCTTGTAGTAGCCGGGATCGAAGTTGCCGACGAAGGCGCCTTCGACGATCGCGCGCACCGCGTCATCGGCAGAAACTCCCGCGGCAGTGCCGTTTGCAGGGAGAGCAAAGGCAAAGCTGCGGATACTCTTGCTTTTCAGGGTGCGTACGGCGGCGCCGGCGAGCTTGCGCAATTCCGCGGCGGAAAAATTCTTGGCCTTGCCGCCGCCGACGAGGAGCAGGCGTTTCGCTTTCAATCCTGGGGGGCGATGCAGCAGCGTGGTTTCGAATGCCTTGCCGGTGACTTCGCCGCTCGAAATCACGTCTTTGGCGGCTTCGCGCACGGCAACGTCAGCGCATTCGACCGATGGTGAAGGCTTATCTTTTTCGCTGTGGTCTTCTTTGCTGTTATCAACGACCACTACGACCAGGCAATCGGTTTCCAGTTGAGACGGGACGGAGGAAGAGAGGTTTGTATTCATGGTGGAGTGTCTTCAGTATCCACGGTGGAGGGGGAAACTTGCAACCTCGGCACGAAAATCTGGGCGGGAATGCGCTTTTTTGGGGGGTACCCCCCTCCCCCCTGTTTTCTCGCAAAGTATTCAATGACTTAGCGGTAAAGTATTCAGAAATAACGAGTTAGCGTCTTTTGGTTTTCGTAAGATATTCCGGAATAAGGAGTTAGCCGTTGGGCTCACGCTTAGGCTCTTCGGCAAAAGAGCCTCAAATCCGACTGTCTCAGCTTCGTGTTGTCAAAGAGCGCCGACCTCGTAGGACTGGGACAGGTTTCGAGCGTATTGAGGACGGACACACCTCGGACCTGCCACAGGTCGATCTCTATTGTCGGCGAGGGGCGGTTCGATGTCTGTGATTGTGCGCACTGGGCGTTTGTGATGAAAAAAAGTCAGAGGCCCCGCCCTTCGCTTCGCGATAGGACGGGCCAGCCGTGCGGGGATCTTCGTGGAATCCTTGTGCACAGAACGCGCAAGTATTGGCGCACCCAGCGCTACTTCATGCCCTCGAGCAACCGCGGATCGGCATGTAGCATGGGGAACTGTAGCGACCGTAACATGTTCTCGAAGTTTTCCGCGTAGCGACCATAGACCTCCTTGGGAGCTGCAGCCATCATTCGATAATGGTCGTCGCCCACGGTAAAAAATTCGACAACTGCGGAAAAAGCAATTCCGCCGCTTTCATCCCAGGTAACGCTCCAACGAGTGCCGGCCACGCCATCGCGGGAAACGGAATTTTCCCCGTTGCGTTTAAAGTTTGTGCTCCGCGAGAGGCTAGACTCGAGCATTTTCTTGTACAGATCGGGCGTCCCTTCCAGGCGTTCGCGCGCCAAGGTGAAGAACGCTGTCGCACCCGGCTTGCCGAATAGAGCGCTATGGGCCTGGCTGAACGATCCAGGGACTTTCTTGACGAGTCTCCATTCGTCCGGCAACGAAATGCGCATTCCCATTGCCGGATCGTTATAGATATGAGGATCAACCGCAGCCGTTTCGGTGGTCGAAGAGGTATCGATTGCGGCTTCATTCCTGGCTAGATCGACGGCGCCCTCCGAACTGAGGAACGAGAATCGACATTGGACCTCGTCGGCCTTGCAGGTCAACGTGCCGCGAAGAGGAATTTCTACTGCCCCGGCGTCCGGAATCCGGAGCGGTAGACGCGTCGACTGCAATGCATCGGCGGCCTTCTGCCAGGAAGCATTACCGGAAATCTGGCGCACCTGCAGTGCCTTTTCGCCGGCGGCTATTCGGAGAGTGAAGTCGGCCGACCCATTGCTTTTGTCGGTGTTCGGAATTGAAATTGCGGTCATCGCCTCCAGATCTGTTCGGCCTCGTCCGATCAGGCTGGGAAGGTTGGCGTCGTGGCCCGCGAGCTGCGCAAACCTTTGCTTTGCGTCCGCGACATCATCGGGATCGTTGAATGACCTGGTAGGCCGCTCGGCTGCGGCAATCGCCATGGCATAAGTGTGGATCGCAGTCTCCGTCTGCCCAGTTTTCTGGTAGATCTGTCCAAGGTGATCGCCGATTGTCGGCAGAGGAAGCAACCACCATGCCGCCGCGGTGTAACTCTGGGCCTTGGCGTTATCTCCGCGCAGGAAGTAGATCCACCCACGCGTGTCCCAATAATGGGCGATCCAGAACACATAGTTGAGTTGTTCCGGAGTCAAGTGTTCGAGCGAAACGCTGTGCAGACGGGCGGATTCCATCGTGAGCGCCGTTTCCGACCATTTTTCGGCTCGATCCAGCTCAATATTGCGTTTCGCCAAATGGTAAGCTGCCGCGTTCCAGATGTAGGGGGCGGAAGACGCGCTGGTTGCTTGCTCCAATTCCGAAATGCCCTTGGCCCGATTGCCCAGATCGATATCGCATTCACCCTGGGCCGCCAATACATCCGCATTGTTCGGTGTAATGGCTAGGGCCTTTTCTAATTCAGGCATGGCATCGCTGCATTTCTTCTGATCGCGCAACAACATGCCTAAATTACCATGGGCATAGTGATCCTGGGGATTGATCACGATCTGCTTGCGGAACTGCGCCGCCGCCTCTTCATACTTGCGCTGCCGCCAATAGACGCGCCCCAGATTGTTGTAGGCGAGAGTGCTCGCTGGGTCGATCTTGATCGCGGTCGCAAGGGCCGAGACTGCGGCATCGAGCTGATTCAACTCGAGCAGCGAGATTCCCAGCAGGCCCCATGCGCTCCCGTATTGTGGCGACAACGTAGTAAGACGGCGGGCGAGGTTCGCAGCTGTCTGGTAGTTGCGGCGGTTGTATGCTTCATGCGCGTCAGTGTATAGATTTCGCAGTTGATCAGAATTGGCTGCCGCACCATTCTGAGAGGAGGTTCCAGCGAATTGAGAGGAGTTTCCCGCCAATTTAAAATTCACAGCGACTTCCCATTCGACGGCAACAGGAGCGCCTTTGTAGGTTGCAGGTTCGAACTTCCATTGCTTGACAGCCGCGATTGCCGCCTGGTTCAGATCGTCGTCCACTCCTTTGACGACGTGTACGTCTTGACTGGAGCCGTCTTTGGTAACGATCAAGCCAAGCGTGACTGTGCCTTCGCTGCGCAACCGACGGGCTTTCTCGGGATAACTCGGGCTTATCTTACTCAGGGGATGAGGCGGGGTCGCGCACGGATCGGAGGACCCTGGATTCTTGTCGGTGCACGCGTGCATCGTAGAAACGGCGTCGACGGATATGGTGTCCTGCGCAAACAGAACGGCTGAGACGAGAAGCACCGGCACGACGCAAAAGCGGCCCATAGGAAATTTCTCTTGGACCTCTAAGATCGACTGAATTGTATACCAAGGTGCGTCGGACGAAGTTTAGCCCGAATATTCGCGATCCCAGTTCGCGAACCCCTTTACGCCTATTTTCTTCCCCTGGAGATGGCTTCGCGGGCTTCCTTGTCGGCGGTACGGCGGCGCTCGGTTTCTCGCTTATCCCACATCTGTTTGCCTTTGGCTAGGGCTAGCTCCACTTTGATTTTGCCATTCTTGAAATACATGCGGGTGGGGATCAGGGTGAGTCCCTTCTGCTGGGTCTTGCCTATGAGCTTGCGAATTTCTTCTTTGTGAAGCAGAAGTTTGCGGGTGCGGCGGGCGGCATGATTGGCGTAGTTGCCGTGCTCATAGGGGCTGATGTGGCAATTTAGGAGCCAGAGTTCGCCGTCCTTGATTAGGCCGTAGGCGTCTTTGAGATTGGTCTTGCCGGTGCGGACGGATTTTACCTCGGTTCCGGTCAAAACCACTCCGGCTTCGAATTTTTCGAGCAAGAAGTAGTTGTGACTTGCGTTCCTGTTTACAGCGGCATCCTTTTCCCCCGAGGCCTTGGGCTGGCGGCGAGGATTCTTCTCCCGATTGGGCTGGGTTTGGTGGGTAGTCTGCTTGGCCATGGTTGAGAACCATTGTTGAGAAGAAAGTACCACGAAGCGGGAAGGAAGGTGTCAGGTCTCAGGTCTCAGGTCTCACGTCTTAGGTTTCAGGAAAGACTTTCGCGCATCCTACTTCCGAAGGCATCGTGTTGTGCCTTTCCTGGGGCCTGACACCTGAGACCTGCGACCGGCACCTCGGTTCCACGTACTCACGAGTGTAAACACCGATGTACCAATCACTTCGGGTACAAGTTGAGGCGATGCTATAATCCGATTTTCCGGTACTTTTTTGCTGGTGACGGCCGGGGATGCCCGGCCGGTCAGCTTTCTTCGGGTAGGCGGATGAGGCGTAGCGCGCGAGCTATGGCCAGTGCGCCCGCGGGCAAGAGAAAATTTTGTGAGGACTGCTTGATGAGACGTCTGATCCTTTCAACTCTTTTTGTTCTGCTGCTGCTCTGTTTGAGGCCTCCTGTTTTTGCCAAGGGTGATTCTGCCAAAGCGGCCTACGCGAAGGGCGCCGAAGCCGAGGCCCGGCAGAACTACGAACAGGCCTTCGACTATTTCAAGCAGGCCTATAACCTGAAACCGAAAGACCTGAGATATCGAACTGCCTACGAGCGGACCCGCTTCCTGGCGGGATCGTCGCACGTGCATCGCGGGCAGATTTTGCGCGATGCCGGCAAGCTCGACGAGGCGCTGGTGGAATTCCAGAAGGGACTGGAGATCGATCCTTCTTCGTTCATCGCGCAGCAGGAGGTGAAGCGTACGCAACAGATGATTCGGGAGGCGCAGAACCCGCAGCCCCAGGCGGTGGCGCCGACCGGGTTGCGCAAACGCCTGGAAGCGGCGCAGGGCCCGGTGGAACTGGCCGCGATCTCGAACGTGCCCATCACGCTCAAGGTCACCGAGAAATCGAACGTGATCTACGAGACGGTCGGCAAGCTGGCCGGGATCAACGTGCTTTTCGACCCCGATTACACGGCGCGCCAGGTGCACGTCGAACTGAACAACGTGACCCTGGAAGAAGCCCTGGAGATCATTTCGTTCGAGACCAAAACCTTTTGGCGTCCGGTGACGCCGAACACGATTTTTGTTGCGCAAGACAATCCCGCAAAGCGGAAAGAGCTGGAACAAAACGTCATCAAGACTTTTTATCTTTCCAATCTTTCTCAGCCTACCGAATTGCAGGACATCGTGAACGCCATGCGCACCATCCTTGAAGTGAGCCGCATTCAGCAATTGCCCTCACAGGGAGCGATTGTGGTGCGGGGCACGCCGGACCAGATGGCCTTGGCACAGAAGCTGGTGGACGATCTCGACAAGGCAAAGCCGGAAGTGCTGATCGAAGTGGCAGTCATGCAGGTTAGCCGCGACAAGGCGCACACTCTTGGGATCAACCCTCCGACCAGCGTTTCGGTGTCACTGCAGCCCAATATCAACACCGTTACTCCGACCACCACTGTAAACGGCACGACGACCACAAGTGCTACGCCATCATCGGGCGGCATCAGCCTGAACAGCCTCAACAACCTGAATGCCACCGACTTCCAGGTGACGATTCCGCAGGCTACGGCAACGGCATTGGCGACCTCCTCCGATACCAAGGTCATCCAGAATCCGCAGATCCGTGCCTTGGACGGGCAGAAGGCTACCTTGAAGATCGGCGATCGGGTCCCGGTGGCCACGGGATCGTTCCAGCCGGGAATTGGCGGAGTCGGTATCAACCCGCTGGTCAACACTCAATTTCAATACCTCGACGTGGGCGTGAATATCGACATCACGCCGCGGGTGCATGCGGGACGGGAAGTTTCGCTGAAGATTACGATGGACGTCTCGGACGTGGACTCCTATGTGAGCATTGGCGGTATCAGCCAACCGGTGATCGGGCAGCGGAAAATCGAGAACGAAATCCGCCTGAAAGATGGTGAAGTCAGCTTGCTCGGCGGCATGATGGAGGACACGAAGACGAAGTCTCTGAGCGGGCTCCCGGGTCTGTCCTCGATCCCCATCCTGAGATATTTCTTTTCGCAGGATACCTCGGACCACTCCACCAACGAAATCGTGTTCATCCTGATTCCGCACATCGTCCGCGGACTTGACGTTTCGCATAGCGGCGCCGATATGATCGACGTGGGTACGGCCAATGCGCTGTCGCTGCGGCGGACCAGTACCAGGACAGCGCCACCGCCGCCGGCTTCATCATCGGGAAACGTCGCGCCGACGCCGGCAACTCCCCAGGGGATTCCGCAAGCCCAGCCTGCACAGAACCAGATTCCGGCAACTCAAGCAGGCGCCGGCACGGGAACCTTCCTGTTTGATCCGCCCACATTGAACCAGACCAAGGGCTCGACCTTCACGGTGAATGTCATGCTTTCCGGCGGCCAGAACGTGTACTCCGTGCCCGTGCAACTCAGCTACGATCCGAATCTGGTGCAAGTGATCAACGTATCGAACGGCGGATTCCTCTCCCAGGACGGGCAAGCGGTGGCGTTGGTGCATAAAGACGATCCCGCGACCGGCACGCTGCAAGTCACAGCCACGCGGCCCCCCGGCGCGGGCGGCGTCTCGGGACAGGGTGCGGTGCTGACCCTCACATTCATGGCCAAGGGGACGGGCCAGTCGGCTCTGACCATCACTCGGGGCGGAGCACGGGACCCGGCGATGCAGCCGATCGGGCTGAGCGGAGCGCAGGCGGCCATTACGATTCAATAGGCAGTTCTCAGTTCCCGGTTCTCAGTTCTCAGTGAGAACCGGGGGCGGTTCTTGACTGAGAACTGGAACGTGAGAACTGAGAACTGCTTTATGAACCAGTCGATAAACCCGTGGAGAAAGAAGTCCGTGGTTGGGCGCCAACAACGCGGGTTTACCCTGATCGAGTTGATCGTCGCGACTGCCATCATGGTCATCCTGGTGGGGATGGCGTTTCCGGTCTATAAAAACAGCCTCATTCGGCAGCGCGAGCACGAGTTGCGGGAAGACCTGTGGATGATCCGCGACTCCATCGATCGCTACAAAGACGCCGCCGATCGTGGCGCGTTCCAGACCAAGGTGGGAAGCGAAAACTATCCTCCGGATCTCGATACGCTGGTCAAAGGGGTGGATGTTGCCGGAAAGAAAATGAAATTTATCCGCCGCATCCCGGTTGATCCCATCACCAAACAGGAATGGGGAATGCGCTCCATGCAGGATGACAAAGACTCGGATTCCTGGGGCGGGCAGAACGTTTTCGATGTTTACTGCAAAACCGCCCAACTCGCTTTGGACGGCACGAAGTATAAGGATTGGTAGATGAAATTCAGCTCCAAGGCGCGCAGTCCCAAAGTTCGCAATCCCAAAGTTCGCAGTCCCAAAGTTCGCAATCAGGGTTTCACGCTGATTGAGATGGTGGTGGTCATCAGCCTGGTCCTGATCCTGCTGGCCATCGCGTTGCCAAGATATGACCAGACCATCACTCGCGCCAGGGAAGCCAAACTTCATGAGAACCTGGTGACGCTCAATAAAGCCATCGAGGAGTATTCGCTCGACAAGAAGAAAGCGCCTATGTCGCTGGACGATCTGGTGCCCGGGTACGTCAAGTTCATCCCGGATGACATCACCGGCAGCAATACCTGGCAGACGGAGCCGGAAGACTCGCAAGATGCGTTTGATCCGACCCAGCCCGGCATCGGGGGTGTTCACAGCGGTTCCGATGAGATCTCGACCGAGGGCACTGCTTATTCGAGTTGGAAGCACTAGATTAGCAAACAAGGTCCGGAGATGAAGGCTGGGGCGATAGGACGGAACGGCGGATTCACGCTGATCGAGATGATGGTGGTGATCAGCATCATTCTGATCCTGTTAGGTGTGGCTCTGCCGCTCTACAGCCACAGCATCACGCGGGCGCGCGAGCAAAACCTACGCCAGAACCTGGAAACCCTGAATAAGACCATCTACCAGTACACCCAAGACAAGAAAAAAGCGCCGGGGTCGCTGGAGGAACTGAAGGCGGCGAAGTACCTGGACGAAATTCCGAAGGACATCACGGGCAGCAACGATACCTGGCAGACGGAGCCGGCAGACGCGATCTTGTCGCTCGAACAAACTGACACGGATGGCATCATCGGCGTCCACAGTGGTTCCGACAAGATTGCCAGTGACGGCACCGCGTACTCGACCTGGTAGATCAGGTCTCAGTTGTCAGGTCGCAGGTCTCAGGAAAATCTCTTCATTTTGGGTCACCAGGTTGGTTGGGAGCATCTCCCGCACGATTGACCGCCGATTCGTGTGAGGTCAGCCTTTTTCTGAGAGCTGAGAGCTGAGAGCTGAGAGCTGAGACCTGAGAGCTGAGAGCTGAGAGCTGAGAGCTGAGACCTGAGACCTGAGACCTGCTCTCTGGAGGTAACCGTGGATTTTCTCAACCGGCTGCAGCCCTTGGCGCTGCTCGTGATGCGGCTCGTTCTGGGCGCGATCATGATCGCGCATGGCTATCACAAGGTGTTCGGCGGGTTTCATCATCACATGGATATGGTGGGTTCGCTCGGCCTTCCGCGCTGGCTGGCATATTTTTCCGCGGGGACCGAATTCTTCGGCGGAATCGCTATCGTACTGGGATTGTTTACGCGCTTCTTCTCGCTCGCCTTCGTGATCGAGATGGGCGTGGCCATTTGGAAGGTGCATTTTAAGCACGGGCTGACGGACAATGGAGGGTACGAGTTTCCGCTGGCGCTGGCGGCGGTGGCTTTTGGGCTGCTCTGTTTTGGCGGCGGCCCGTGGGGATTCAATTTCGGCGGGCGCGGTTCGGGCGGTTCAAGCCGGTCCAAGAAGAGCTAGCAATCTTCGCTCGGCAGTCTTCGCTAGGCAGTCTTCGCCAGGCAATCTTGGATTTGGTCTCCTGAAGGGAGAACACCACGTGCGCACCGTTGTCAGCAACATCCGCCACCATCATTTGGCTCGGGGTCTGAATCTACTGCTGTTATTTGCTCTTGCCGCGCTCCCAGCCCTTGGCCAGGCGGGCGAGACGATCAGTCTCTACGAAGCCATGCGCGAGAGAAAGGTTGTTGCTGCCTTTACCGCCACCGGTTCCAGCAGCGGCGACGCCATCGATTTGACCATCAACAAGACTCCCCTGGCCGGATATGGAACGCTGACGGTCACGGTTCCGCCAGGTCTGCGCTTGCAGAACGCAAATGGCGCCTGGCAGAGTATGGTGATCTCCGGGGTGCGCGGCCGGTTGGGCGGGAACCGGCTCGTGCCTGATCCTGTGATCAGGCTGAGTGACGCGGTACCTTCCGCGACGTATTTGCTATCTGTATATAGTGCCGAGTTTCACAAAGACAATCCCCCTCCCAGCTCGCAGTTCACTGTCGAATTTCCCGACAGTACGACGGAATGCATTCTTTCGAATGCGAGCGCGCATGGGCTATCGGTTGCCGCGACACAAGCGGCCGAGTGGATCAGCACCGACCGTGTAACCTTCAATGACCTACAGGCCAAGCTTCCGGTGAGCTTCCCGGACTGGAATGCTGCGCTACAGGTCGCCTCACAATGCCAAACGTCGCAGGTTCAGTTCTGGCCGCGTCCAGTTCAGCCTGCCGCTCCGGCGATCCAAAACAACGCTCCCGGAGTGAATTTAATTGTGAACTCAATCCCAGACAGTCAGCCCGCGAGCTTTCATCTGTGGCATATCACCTTTTGGACCAGTCACTCTGGGACTTTGACGATTTCACCAAACCGGATCGGCTTCGAGGAAACTGGAGCAGGGACGCACCGTTCGGACAATTTTGAAGCCTCATGTTCAGCGATAAAAGATGCGGCTCGCAAGCCGCACGACCTTAACAACGTTTTGATCGCGGACGCCACGTTTTACATTCGACTGCGAGGCAGGAGTTACGACTTTTGGGCCGGCTCTGAAGATAACATGTTCGCTGTTTTGCGAGCGCTATCGCGTACTTGTCCGGAAATCGCAGGTCCAGGAAAATGATCGTCCGGAGAGCCAATTCTCAGAATTCCGCCAGCTCTTTCATCGCCCGGAACAGATCGCTCGCCTGGGGCAGGATGGCATTCTCCAGAATCGGTTGATAGGCGACGAACGTATCGGTCGCCGCGATTCGTTTCACCGGGGCATCGAGACGATGGAAGAGTTGGTCGGCGATGCGGGCGGCGATTTCGGCGCCGTATCCCCAGCTCAGCGAGTCTTCGTACGCGACTAGCGCGCGGTTGGTTTTTTTCACCGAGGCGGCAATGGCATCCCAGTCAAACGGATTCAACGAGCGCAGGTCGATCAGCTCGACACTGACTTGGTGCTCGCGCTCCAGTTTTTGCGCGGCTTGCAGGGCTCGCGGGACCACCGCGCCGTAGGTGATGACGGTGAGGCCGGTTCCGGGCTGCACGATCTTCGCTTTTCCGAACGGGACCATGTAGTCGGGGCCGGGATAGGGAGCGCGTCCGTAGGTTTCGCGGTAGAGGCGCTTGTGTTCGAGGAACAAGACCGGGTCGTCGCAGCGGATGGCGGTGCGCAGCAGGCCCGCGGCATCGAGTGCGTTCGAAGGGAAGACGACGCGCAATCCAGGAGTATGGGTGAAGATGCTCTCGCCGCACTGGGAGTGATAGATCGCGCCGCCCGTCAGATAGCCGCCAATCGCGACCCGCACGACCACCGGCGCCGAGAAGGCGTTGTTCGAGCGCCAGCGCATGATGGGGAGTTCGTCGCGCAACTGCATCATCGCCGGCCAGATGTAATCGAAGAACTGAATTTCCACCACCGGCTTCAATCCGCGCGTGGCCATGCCGGTGGCGCGGCCGACGATGTTGGCTTCGGCCAGCGGAGAATTGAAGACGCGGTCGGAGCCAAACTCGAGTTGCAGGCCAGAGGTTAGTTTGAAGACTCCGCCTTTGCCTTTGATCAGTTTCTGCTTGAGATACTCTTCGCGGCTGGCGTCGGCGACGTCTTCGCCAAAGAGGATGACGCGCTCATCGCGCCGCATCTCGTCGCGCAGCGTGGCGTTGATGAGGTCCGCCATGGTCTTATTTTGCGTCGCCTTGTTCGGCGCATTGATGTTCTGCGGGCTGACGTTCTCCGGATTGGCGTTCTGCGGGCTGGCGTTCTGCGAGTCGGCGGAGCGCTTGCCATCGGTCGCCGTCTCGGGGGCGGCAATCGCGGCATGAGTTTCAAACGGCGCCGAAGTGGGATCGAGATCGGGCGAGTACACGAAGTTGTAGATCGTTTCCGGCTGCGGTACCGCGGCTTCGAGGGCGCGGTCGGTATCGGCCTGCATCTGCTCATCGATCTCCTTCTCGATTTTGTTGATCCCTTTTTCGTCGAGAATTCCCTCGCGCAGCAGGAACAACTGCAACCGGTGGACCGGGTCGCGCGCCGCATCGGCCTGGCGCTCGGCGTCGGGGCGGTAAAGGCGCTCGTCGTCGGAGAGCGAGTGGGAATAAGGACGGATCACATGAGCGTGGACAAACCCGGGCCCATGGCCGGCGCGGCAATAATCGGCCGCGCGCTTGAAGGCCGCATAGGCGACGACCGGCTCTGTTCCGTCAATCTCTTCGAAATGGAAGTTGGGGAAGCCGGAGACCAGGCGCGAAATATTGCCACCCGAGGTTTGCACTTCGACGGGCACGGAAATGGCGTATTGGTTGTCTTCGACGCAAAAAATTACCGGAAGACGCCGGTTGGAGGCGGTGTTCAGCGCCTCCCAGAATTCCCCTCCGCTGGTGGTGCCGTCGCCGAGCGAGACGTAGGTGATTTCGTCGCCCTGAAACTGGACGTCCTTGAACTGGCGGTAATCGCCCTCGGCCTTGCGGGCGGCATTGGGGTGCTGGGCGAGGTAGCGGCCGGCTTCGGCGCAGCCGACGGCTTGCAGAATCTGGGTGCCGGTGGCGGACGATTGCGTGACGACGTTGAGCCGCTTGAAGGCCCAGTGCGAGGGCATCTGACGCCCGCCGGAACTGGGGTCGTCGGCCGCGCCCACGGCGCCGAGCAACATTTCGTACGGAGTTGCGCCCAGGGCGAGACAGAGCGCGCGGTCGCGGTAGTAGGGATAGAACCAGTCGTAGCCCGGCTTCAACACAAAGGCGGCCGCGACGCCCACAGCTTCGTGGCCCGCGCCCGAGATCTGGAAGAAGACCTTCTGCTGACGCTTGAGCAGGATCTCGCGGTCGTCCACGCGCCGCGAGGTGAACATGATGCGATACGCATCAATCAGTTGCTGACTGGTCAGGCCCTGATAGGTCTTGGCCGTTTTCGCAATGTCGCCTTCGTTCAGCTTGGGATCGACCTTGGTCGTGGCCATCGTGTGCCGTTCACCCCACTGAGTTCCAGCCCCGCATTATTGTATATGGGTTGACGCA
>JBEKFN010000008.1:0-25504 GCA_050013295.1 Terriglobales bacterium | reverse complement strand
AATCGGCTGGGGAATTGACTGGTAGGGCTCCCAGTATGTTCAGGCAGCACATGACGCTATGGTCTCCAAATTTGTCACTGGTTCCGCCTTCGTAATCGTCAAACAGGTCGCATAGGACAGGCGCGAGCGACGAGCCGCTCATGCTGA
This sequence comes from Terriglobales bacterium, assembly GCA_050013295.1. GTDB lineage: Bacteria > Acidobacteriota > Terriglobia > Terriglobales > Acidobacteriaceae > Acidiflorens. The sequence continues at coordinate 25,357 of JBEKFN010000008.1, read as the reverse complement.
GCTTGTTGAGAGTGTCCTTGAACTCGCGGCTAAACAGCAGGTAGGACTTTACTTCCTGCGGTGGGGGCTCCTCCTCCCGACCTTTCTTGCCTTTCTTCTTCCCTTGGTCGGGATTGAACAGCGTATAGATGCCACGGTCGGACGCCAGATTCCGCTTCTTCACCATGTCCGGTGGGAGCAGGGAAAAAGACTTTAATCCCCGCATCATGGTGACGGTTTTGCCGCCGTGCGGCGGCGCTATTAGGAGGATGAACAGGTTCGGCTGGATGTTGCCGCATACCGTGGTGCGCTGCGCGGCGAAGATGCTGGTGACCACCATATAGGCGGCTCCAAGCGGCGCGTGCAGTTCCCGCGCTTTGTTTCCCAGCCAACCATAGAGGCAATCCTCTGGCATGTCCAATGGGGTGATGGGTTGGCTATCCGGCATCGCATTGGAATGGATCGTAGGCTCAAGTGGAATAACTACGTGCTTGGTGTAGTCCTCCACCAGAATCTGTAGAGGCTCCGGTTCCGCATCTTCAGGCATCGCATCCAAAGATTCCGCATCGTCCACAGCGTCAGCGAAATCCGAAAAGTCCTCATCCCCCCAATCCCAAATCTTGCCAGTGAACGGCGGGTGATGTTGGTTCAGGTGCTTCATCACTTGTCCGAACGTCATGTCGCAGTGATCGTCGCTGAAGCAATGAAATTCCGCTCGCCCTCGATCAAACCTGAACCCTGTGAGCGTGCTCCCTGTGTGTCGGTGGCCGGGGGATTCAGACCCTTCATAAGTTGGCGGGCAAATGCTGGTCACCTGCCAACCGTCGTGCTCCCCCTCGCACACGAAGATGTCGCTGTAATGATCCCACCAAGCGGCCTCATCAAAGTCCTCATGCAAGAGTGGCGCATCGCCATTCGGCGCTGGTACTGTGCAAACGGGAGGATTGTATTCCGAGGCTAATACGCCAAGCTGTGCCAGCGAGACCGTCCCTCGGGCCTTTTGTAAAATGCGGGATTGCCGATGCGGTCGGCCCGGAGTCTCCGGATCGCGACGGTTGTGGGTTCCCCACAACCGGATGATTTGCTCAGGCTCCGACAGACTGGCATCGATTTCCACCACATCGCTCGAAAACCTTTGCCCGATGGCCAACAGGCATTCCTTGTAGGTGGCTTGATTGTCATGAGTGCAAGCGATGAAGTTGGTGAAGGCATTAGGCCTCAGGCTCCAGCAGAGATGGAAGCCGTTTCCACTGTCTGCCATCAATGGGTGGGCACCCAGTATGCCGCTGACCCATTTGCTCGCCTTATCTGCTACCCCACGCAGCGCATCTCGATCCTCTTCGCTTGCATTCACGCGGATGCCATCAACCTTCTTGTTTCTGCGGTCAATGTCTACAAGGAAGCGGACGTAATGCGCTACATCCTGTCGTTTGTCTGTGGTGCTTCCGGAGCGGAGCGCCTGAAGGTTGACATAGATATTCGTTACTGTATGGTCTTGGTCGAGAGCCTCGGCAAACTCCGCTGCCTTATCGATGCTCGAAAAAGCATCCTTTACCATCTTGTCGCTGCTAACGCGGAGATGCGACACGATGATCGCGTCTCCTTCGTGGAAAAGCAGCGTGAGGGTGTCGTGGATTTCGCTTGGTGTTTCGGTCGGTGTTGCTGGAACTGTGGTCTGGATGTGGACGAATTCGGAGGTCTCAGGAATCATGTTAGAGCACCATGATCTGAGCCGCATTGATTACACAGTAAGTTGTAAGCATGTTCTCATACCTTCTTGGTTAACTTTGAATCATTCGCTTGGGTAAGCGCCCATACAACGGGTAAAGTGATTCGGGAGCGGCGTATGAGAACCGCCCCCTAAAGAATCGTTCTTGGCAAACGACCCACCCATTAATAGAATCCGATAGCCGTCGAATTCCTGAACCCTGCTAGAGGCTCACACTGCGTAATACCCTGAGGCCCGAATTTTCCATTTGTCCGTAGTCGGGATGGAGAAGCGTGGCGTCCGGACGCTAACGCTCGATTTCAGTCCCGTCGTTTAGGAACCTGCGGCAGGTAATCGGCGGCCCGCAAATGAATCCCAGTTTTCTAATTTTTCAAAACCAATGTGAGCAACCGCTTTGAAGGCGATGCCCATAGAGAAAGGCCACTACTGTGAAGAAGAAACATTTCGATTGGGAAAATATTTACGAATTCATCTGGAACGCCGCTGACGAGGAAGGCCTATGGACCGGGAACGACGAAACATTGGCCCGGGAATTCGGCGTGACGCAAGACGAGGCCTACTCGATGCTGGCTCAGCTTTGCCAACGTCATCTCATCGAGCGACTCTTTCAGAGTACGTTTGCGATTGTGAACTGGCCCGAAAGACATGATCCGGACGAAGTAGGACTGCATTGGTGGGAGATCGCAGGTTTGCCAAAGTGAGGCGGACTAGAAAACTGCAGAGTAGGTGGTGATGAGGCGGCATTCGGTAATCCCTGCGCAGTCTTGCAGCACGCTGCTTGCCGCCCTGTTGTTGTTATGCGCCCACGCTTGCCGCAAAACGATCGTTTTCGTCTGCGCATTGCTGCGAGCAATAGGTAATTCCGTCTTTGCCCATTCCCCATTCCGAAACGGTACATTCGCAATAATAATCATCGCATCCGGCGCAACCGTGAGTGATGATGCCGCATTCGTCGCATTTCACATGGCCGCACTTGCTCAGCGGCTCATCGCAGTAGTAGCATTTCTCGTCTAACAACTCTTTTACTTTACCCATCGTAAATTCCTTTTGGTAGGTTATGAGGCGGAGTTCGCTTCTACATCCCGTAGTTCGTCGTCTCTCCGTCCCGTGAATCAGTTGATGCGATCAGTTGATGGCGTCCCTTATATATGCCAGTTGCTTGATCGAGGAGTATTGGCCGATGAGGTTATATCTACCCGGAGGCAAGTCTCGCCCCTTGATGTGCCCGGCCTTCGCCAACCGTTCGCAAAGCTCCAGCACCTCTTTTACTTTCATGTGCTGGAGATTGCATTCCCGCCTGATGTCCCTTTCGGTGCCGATGTTGGTTTGGCACCACTGGATTACACGGCGCTCATAATGGTTGAGGTTAAAGACCCTCCGTTGCGGCTGGCGCTTCCACCAGCACCGTCTTGATGTGCGCCTGCATGTTGCAGTGCCGGACGAGGCGGTCAAGTTCGCTGGCGAAGTACTCTGGTTGAATGATTGGCTCGAAGTAATCCGTCACGAATCCGAAGCCGTCTTCATCCATGTCCGCCTCACAGGGTTCCTGTGCGACTTGAGCTTCATGCTTCGCCACAGCGGATGCGAGGATGGCATCAGAGATGCTGGTGTCAACATTCGGTTGAGGCTTGTCATCATTGATATGCCGGAGTTTGAACACCAGTTCCTCCACCTGCTGGTGCAGATTGTCATTACGTTTTTTCAGGTCGGCAATGATTAGGTCTTTCTTGCTGGGCTTCTTTTCATCCGTCTGGCGGACTTCGGTGTCAACAGCCTCATCGGATGCGCTCTTGACCTCTTCCACGGCGTCCTCATTCCTGACGGCGAGGTAGTCGCCGTTGAGCAGCCGCTGCACCCACTGGTAGCTCACGCCATAGACTTCCTCGCAGTAGGACGCCCACGTGTACTCCCTGCCATTGATTTCTGTCTTCCTGTGGGAGCCACGGGGGGCGCACAGTTTCTCTTTCATGGCGGCAACGATGGGTTTGTACTTCTCGAAGTAGACCCGGAACCCCCTCACCATGATGCCCACTTGGTTGCTCCGGGCGCATAGGGTGGAGAAGTCCGCTGATGTGGCAATCGTGCGGATGGCTTCATCATCCAGTTCGGTTAACGGTAGAGCCTCATAGCTACTGAGTTTAGATGAGGCGGCTTTTTCAGCTTGGGCTACGGAGTTGAGGACAATTTCCTCATGCTCCAGATCAAACTCCATTGTTGGTGCCATTGGTTCTGTAATCTCCAGTGCCATTTATTGAGGTGCTGACTTTCAATACTTGGCCTCGGCCTTGGTCAACTGAAGAAATCCTGTGGAAAAATACTCGTTAGTACATGAGGGAGGGCCAACAAGAAGAAGCACCCGGCCGGGTGGGTGCCTTTTCTTCGCATGAAGATTATTGGATGTGCACGGCGGGCTGCACGGCGGGCTCGTGTTCGTTAATCCCCTGTGCCGCATGGAACTTGTCCACCGCCGTATCAAGGCGAATCTGCCTGCTCTTGACCCACGGTGCGTAGTGTTTCCAAGTTGTCGCCGTGGTGCTGTGCCCCAGTAACATTGCCAAATCCTCAATCGTGCCGCCACTGTTCAAAAATTCGGTGGCGAACGTGTCCCGCAATCTCTGTGCGCCACGGGGCTTGATGCCCGCCGCATCGTAGATACGCAAGAGCCAACTTTCAATCCATGCCACTTGCGATGTTCGGAGCCGCTTGCTTTTGTCCCAAAAGAAATAATCTGGGTGCACATTGCCCTGCGCTCGCAGCATGTCCGCAACAAAGGCAGGCAGTTTGACATAAACATATTCACCAGTTTTTTTGCGATGAGTCCGTAGACGGTTATCGTCTCCCAGTGCGTCACGGCGCAGACAACCCGCATCCCCGATGGACAGGCCCGCCCATCGCATAAGCAAAATCAGCGTGGTCATGAAGGTGTGGAGGCGTGGCTTGAGCACCGTGACCGCAGTCAGCAGGCGGGTAAACTGTTCGGGTTCCAGCGGCAACGTGGGAACTTCGTGCACGCTGATTGGATCAAGTTTGTCGTATGGACTTTTATCGAGATAATCAAACTTCGTTGCCCACGTGAAAAACGCTTTGACACGGGCGTTGTAGGTTTTCATAGCATAACTGTTTTCACGAAAAACCCACGTGTCACGCCACGCATCGAGGGCAGCCGCCGTGATGCCGCGAAGTTTGATGAAGTTGTTTTCCTTCGCCCACGCCAGCATGCTCTGTTGCGCCTTGGAACCGTTGAGCAGCATGTAGCGGTCTTTGTACGGAGCCTGCAACGCATCCTTCGCTTTCTTCGACCGCTTGATGAGGTAGAGATCAATCGCCGACTCCACCGTGATTGTGGATGGGGTTTTAGACTTCTGGTCGGATTCGAGGTCGGCGGCTTTCTTGAGCGCTTCAGACCAGTCGTTGGTTTCCGCAGACCAACGCTTGCGATTTTTTTGAAACCAGATGGGGCAACCGCAGCGGCGGCAATTCCGGGCATTCTCGTCGTTGCGGTGTGGGCACTTGCTAAGATGGCGGGTGTAAATAGTGGTAGAAGACATGACTGGCAATACTGTCCCAGTCGGCCTTTTTCTGATCTCGCCCGGACTCGTTTGTGTACGTGCTGTGTACATGGTCGGCGTAACTTCATGAACCTAAAGCTACTTTACAGGTTCCATGATAACCGTCACGCGAATTGGGGTGGGGTGCACAACTTGGATCAGAGGATCGGACACATAGGCCTGCGTGACAGAAGAATATCGCGTCATGGTTCCGCTCGCCTCTACTGGGTCCGTGGTGGCGGCCTCCACCGCTTCGACGCGGCGGCGAGGTCCGGTGATCACGACATTGGGCGGGTTGGCGATCACTTGCGCCACTCTCATGCCGCTCGCAAAATTTCCGGTCACACGCGGCCGAACCTCGACCACGCGGGTCTCGCGATCGTCGAAAGAAAGGTGAAACTGACCTGGAATGATCTGCACGACTTCCAGATCTTGCGGCACATGAATTTGCCGCCCGGTCAAATCGAAAGTCCGTTCCCCCGGACGGACGCTGGTCAAATCAATCTCCGCTCGCACATCCGCAATCTGCAGGCGATGAATCACACGCTCTGGCCCGCGCACCCGGATCTGCGCTTCGGTGAAGCTGGCGGAATCGATCTCCAGATTGTCCGGAAGATTGTGGAACTCGATGGGAACCTTTATTTCGACCTCGGCGATGGGATCGCGCGCCACCACCAGCCACAGGCCGATGGCGAGCAACAGGGAAACCAGTTTGAGCACGACATTGTGACCGAATGTGCGCTGCAAAAGGCCCGCCATCGTCAGTCGTCCCTTCCGGAATCCTGCTTGCGGGAGAGTTGCGAACTGGGCGGCTCCTCTTCGATAAAGCTTTCCTCCACGGGACTCGGCAGCGTAGCCGTGGGTGCGTACCGGCGCAGCAGAGCGCTCAACCTTTCGCGCAAACGTTCCACCGTCAACTCGCGTTCAATGCTTCCCGCCACCGCCATGCTGATCGTGCCCGTCTCCTCCGAAATGATGACGGCGACCGCGTCGGTTTCTTCCGTGATCCCGATCCCCGCGCGATGACGCGTCCCCAGTTGGGTCGAGAGCACAGGATTCATCGACAACGGCAGGAAACAAGCCGCGGCCGCAATGCGGTCCCGCTGCACAATCACGGCACCGTCATGCAAGGGAGCGCTCGGACGAAACACGGTGGCCAGCAGGTCGTACGACAGCCTGGCATCGAGCGCCACGCCGCTTTCGATGTAGGTGCGAAGTCCAATCTCACGCTCGATCACAATGAGCGCGCCCGTCTGATTCTGCGAAAAAAGATTGGCCGCCAAAACAATATCGTCGTAAACGTCGGCCACCGAACGCGAAGCCCGCATCAGCGAAATGCGGCTCCCGAGGTTAGCCAGTGCGTGCCGGATCTCCGACTGGAAGACGACGATCAGCGCGAAAACAACATACGGCAGCAGTGTGCTGAGCAGCCAGTTCAGCGTCCGCAGTTCCCCTAGCCGTGCGAAATAGAAGGCAAGTCCAAGCGCAGCCACCCCGACCAGCATCGGCGCCGCGCGCGTGCCCCGCACCAGAGACAGAAACTGGTAGATCAGGATCGCGACCAGCACGATGTCCAAAATCGAAATGAACGAGATCGCCGAGATGTGCGACCAGACCTGCGACGGCGTCACGACACCCTCACGTCGGAACTTGAATTGGTCTTCATTCTAATGCAGCCCCGCCGGATTATGGTTTGCCGGATTATGGTTCGCTGCGCTCGGTCCCGGTCACCCGGGCACGAACTCGTCCCCGAGCCAGGCGCGCCGACACCTCGTCCCCAGCTTTGAGTCGCGACGCATCTTTCACCAGCCGGCCTTTCGCATCGAACACCAAAGCATATCCGCGATTCAGAATCGCCACCGGCGAAAGCGCCTCCAGGCTCGCGGTCCGGCGATCCAGCGCCCCACGGCTCTCCAGCAACCGCGTGCGCGTGGCGGCGGCCAAGTTCGCAACTTGACTCTCCAGACTCTGCCGCACCGCGGCCAGACGGCGTCGTGCGTCATAGTGACGGACGGCCGCCGCAACGCTTTCCGAGCGCCGATGGCATCGCTCCAGAAGTTGCCGTTCCGCTTTTTCCAGGCGGAAACGCTGTTCATCCAGCTTCTGCTGCCGCCGGTGGATGCCGTCCATCATGCGCGCAAACGCTCCGTGCTGCGCCCGCTCCGTCAGTTCCTGGCGCGCCATCAGCAGGCGGTAGCGCAACGCGCGCTCCAATCGCGCGTACAAATCCTCCGCCTGCGCTTCGATCTCCTGTCGCGACCGGATCACCAGTTCCGCCGCCGCTGACGGCGTAGGCGCCCGCAGATCGGCGACAAAATCGACGATCGTGAAATCCGTCTCGTGCCCAATCGCCGCAATCACAGGAATCTTCGAATCCGCGACCGCTCGCGCCAGCCCTTCATGATTAAAACTAGCCAGGTCTTCCGCCGAGCCTCCGCCGCGCGCAATAATGATGACCTCGACCGCGCGGCTGCCACGAGGGGCCTGATGAGATGACTGCTGAAAGTATCGAAGCCCAGCCATCACGTCGCCCGGCGCCGCGTCTCCCTGCACCTGCGCCGGATAGATCAGCACATTCGCCGAGTGATGCCTGCGAGCCAGAATGTTTAAGATGTCCCGCAGCGCCGCCCCCTGCGGTGAAGTGACGATGCCAATTCTTTGCGGCAACGGCGGGATCGGCTTTTTCCGCGACGCCTCGAACAATCCCTCTGCCTGCAATCTCGCCTTCAATTGCTCGAACGCCAACTGCAGAGCGCCCGCGCCCTTCGGCTCCATGAATTCAGCGGAGATTTGCAACTCCCCGCGATCTTCATAAACGGTGATGCGCCCGCGAACCGTGACCTGCAATCCGTTCTCCGGTCGAAACCGCAGCAGCTTCGCCGACGAGCGGAACATGACCACGCGAATTTGCGCGCTCTCTTCCTTAAGCGTGAAATATAAATGCCCGGAATCGGGAATGCGCAGATTGGAAATTTCGCCTTCCACCCAGCAATCCGAATATTCGCGTTCGATGTGCGACCGCACCGCCGAGACCAGCGCCCGCACCGTCCAGACGCGCCGCTCCGGAGGACGAAACTGAAACCCAAGTTGGTCCGCCATCTCCATGAAGTTTGAGTTAACGAGGCTTCAGTATGACGTTTTCAGTGTACGCTGCCGCCCAAGCGGGAAATCCGTTGGGACGGCCGCCCCCGGAGCCTGCCTGTTTTACCGAAGCCCCGAGCGAAGCCGAGGCGGAAGTCGAAGGGTCCAACCGAGCAGAGCTCAGCAAAGGCTGCGCAAAACTTGGGTTCGTATCAGGGCATAGCTTTAGCGAGGCCGAAAGTTTTTGACATCGAACGCCCCTTTAGGGGCTGAGCGTCGAATGCCGAGTCCCCACGCGGCCCGTTACCGCTTCATCCGCCCAATCAAAAAGAGAACAATAGAAAGCACCACACTAAGCAGAATGGAACTCGCCAGCGGAAAATAGAAAGTAGTGTTCTTGCCCCGATACAGGACGTCCCCTGGCAACCGTCCAAGCGGTAAGCCTGTCCGCCCCAGCAGCATGACGATGCCCCCAATCACCACTAGGGCTATGCCAAGCATCAACAGCAACCGCCCCAACTCGACCATGCTTCAAGTTTACCCCGCGGATTGCCAAACGACATCGTGGTGGTTGGGTAAAGTTTTCATCACATTTTCGGTGTGAGCGTCCTCACTGAAACAAAACGCGTTTGCAGCGAAACTGGCCGTCGTCCAGCGAAACCTGCGAAGCAGAGAAGCGCTACCTACAAAGGAGGGACATCACCATGAAACATACGTCCACAATGCCCAGTCTGTTAAAAGCAACCAACCCAACAACCGAATCTACCAGTGATCTTCAAGAGCAAATCAGTCGTCGTGCCTACGAACTGTACGAGCAACGAGGGAGAAACGACGGGCATGATTTAAACGATTGGCTGCAAGCAGAATTGGAGATGACTCAACAGACGTCCAAATCCATCGCCGCATAGAACCAAACATCCGGGTGGGGCTTACTGCGAAACCGCTCCACCCGTAACATACCAGCATGCTGTCGAACGGCGCGGCTAAACAGAGTGCTGAAAAACTCGATTTTGTTCTTGCTTTTGGGTGGCGCAGCGCCGGGGTCCCCAGCACGCCCGCTTTTGGCGTGATGGGGTGGAGCGGTTCACCGCTGCGATAACTGGCTTGTTTTCAGCGACGGCTTTAGCCGCTGAGGGCCGACTGCGGCGCGGCACGAGTTTTTCAGCAATCTGTAAAGCAGGCTACGCCGGGGCAACGTCCGCAGTCTAGCGCCGAGACGGCACGGCCGCAATCGGTCCTGGAGGTGTCTCTGGGCGGAGGTCGTTGGCCGATGCTATGGCGAAGAGGAGCCGCCCGCGTTCAATCGCGCACGATTGCCCAATTCCACCGCTATATCGGCTGGTCCCAGCCTCGCAGCCGCGGCCGACATCGATCCACGTTCCGGCAATATGCTTCGTAGTCTGCCCCGAATTTCCCGCGCAGAGTTGGCTCTTCATAAAAGACCACAAACAGATGAACGCCGAGGGCAACCGCTGCCACCGCAGCAATCGCCGCTGGGTTGGCGTGTCCGAACACAACCCACAGCCCGATCCAGCCCACGGCGAAGCCCACATACATCGGGTTTCGCAGGTAGCGGTAGAAGCCCACCACTACCAATCGCTGCGGCGGAGCGATCGGGGCCGGTGTGCCGCGTCCCGTCCAGCCGAAGTCCCAGATGCAGCGCAGGGCGACAGCAAATCCCAGTACCGACGGAAGCGCAGCCAGCCATCGCCAATGCGCTGTGCCCGCCATTTCCACGCGGAAGCCGAGCCACTGCGGCAGCAGCCAGAACCACAAGCCGAAGAACGCCCCGCCTACTGCCAGCGAGGCTAGCGCCGTTAGCCATCGTTCCCCGTGCTCGACCGCTGGAGCTCTCCCGGACTCTCCATCCGTCATAGGCCCTCCGGTTGCACTTACTGTCTCACTACCCTGCGATTCCTGCTACTTGATTGAAGAATCCGATCAGGTATTTCCAGACCTGGTAATAGACGATCAGCACGGCGGGAAACACCAGCGCCACGTGCGCGTAGTGCGGTGTCCAATGAGTTAGGGACTACAAGGGAAGACGCGGATGGAAGCTCTTAGTTCTGGTTTCCGCCGCCGTGGGTTTGGCGGCAGAGCCAGCAATACGTTGGCGGCTCGGTGTTGTCTACGTGGTGCCGCACCGGTCTGAACGTCTTGATATAGGCGAACATCCCGGCGATATCTTCGTCGGTCATCCCGCGGTAGGTGTGTGACGGCATGATCTGGTTGAGCTGCCGCGCCCCAACGTACCCCGTGCGAATCGCCTGCGTAAACATCGCCTGGTCGTAGTAGCGAATCCCCGACGGGTCGGGAGTGATGTTGGCGCTGGCCACGCGGCCCCACGGTCCTTCGAGAATGAACCCGCCGCCGAAGTCCATGCCCGGCAGCGGCTGCCCATGTGCATCCTGCGGCGTGTGGCAATCCGTACACCCCGCAGTGGTCACCAGGTATTTCCCGCGCTTTTCCGGAGTCGAAAGGTCGGGTTCCGGCACCGGCGCGTCCAGCGGCTCAGGCACGTTGCGGATCAGGTATTTCACCGGGAAAATCAGCTCCGTCGTCGGCCACGGCTTGCGCACCGGCGGCAGCGACCGCAAGTACACGACGACCGACGCCAAGTCTTCGTCGGACAGGGCCCGGAAATCCGGGTACGGCATGAACGGAAACAGCGCCCGGCCGTCGTGGCCGACGCCCTCGCGAATGGTCCGCGCCAGTTGGTCGTCGCTCCAACTGCCCACGCCCGTTTCCGGATCCGGAGTGATATTCGGCGCATACACCTTTCCGGGAAAACCCTTGAGCATGTTCATGTCCTGGCCCGCGCCGAGCGAGTTCGGCAGAACGGGCGCATCGTGCGCTGTCCAATCGTGCTCGGCGTGGCAATCCATGCAGTCATTAACGTCCCGGACGAGGTACTCGCCCCGCGCCAGGCGCGCCGGCGTGCTCTCGAACTTCCGCGCCGTGAGGGCACGCGCCCGCGGCCCGATGAACGGCCGCCAGCCGATGGTGAACGTGATTCCCGCCGCCAAAACGACCAACAGCGCGGCGAGCACCCACCCCAGAATTTTCCCGAGTCTTTTCATCTAATCCGGAATTTCCTGCGTGATCTCGAAAACGGCACCATAGTACCCCATCTCGCCCGTTCGCGACATTGCGAAACGATTTCTCATCGGAGTACTCCTGGCGGTCTGGCCATCCGCACCGGCATGGCCGGAATCCATACCCTAAATCTCGGCCGGCAGATCGTCTACCCGAGCGTTGCCCAAAATCCCCGCCAGCGTCGGCGCTTGCAAGTGCCTCAATCAATGCGGTCACAAGATCTGCGGACCTGCTGCCCACAAACGGGCGCTCTTGGTGCGCCACTTACCCGATTATTCCGAAGTGACCGCAGGCATGCTTAGTCCTGTCCGGCGCCGGCGGCGAATGGTCTCGCGATACTTATCGCCGGAGAATAAACATTCTCGGCTGGTTCGTTCTGCACATGTAGAGGTTCCGTTTGGTAGGAATACTCAGGGATGATCTCTTTCATCTTCGCGCGGATTGATACCTCGGTCCCTGAATTCGTCAACCAGATCAGGTCTTCTAAATGGGCCCGCAGGGCTGCCCACGGGATGATTTCAGACTGGGTTCGCTTCACTTTACGGTGGCTGGTCGGTAGTTGTCTTTCCCCGGCATAGAACAGCTCTTCGTGCAGTTTCTCTCCTGGACGCAGGCCGACGAATTCGATCTTTATTTCGCTGGGAGATTTCCCGCACTGGCGAATCAAAGAATGCGCCAGATCGAGTATGCGGACGGGACCGCCCATGTCCAGGACCAAGATGTCGCCATGCTCGCCCATAGTAAACGCCTGCAAAAGCAGCGACACAGCTTCTGGAATGGTCATGAAAAATCGGGTTGCTTCCGGGTGGGTGATCGTGATGCGCCTCTCTTTTTCGATCTGCTCCTTGAACACCGGAATCACGCTGCCCTGCGACCCCATGACATTCCCAAACCTCACTGAGATGCAGCGCATGTCTTCTTTTGGCCTGGCCGCCAGAATGAGTTCTCCCAGCCTCTTGGTGGCGCCCATGAAACTGGCGGGTTCCACGGCCTTGTCGGACGAAATCGACACGAACGCTTCACAGCCACACTCCTCGGCGGCATCCAACAGTGGTGGCACCGCCAGTACATTGTTGTGGAGTGCGTCGCGAACGTTGAGCTCGACCAGTGGAACGTGCTTGTAGGCCGCGGCGTGGAAAATAATGTCTACCGCTCCCTCCCCGAGTATCTGGCGCATGCGTGAAGTGTTGGCCACATCGGCGACCGCATACACCACCCGATCGCCGGCAGCCTGTTTCGTGAGCTGCAATTGCAAATAGAACATCGGTGTTTCCGCATGGTCCAACACGATCAACTTAGTGGGAGAGTACGCGAGAACTTGACGGCAAAGCTCCGAGCCGATAGACCCGGCAGCCCCCGTTACCATGACCACTTTCCCGGCGATCTGGTTGCGAACCAGGCTCAGGTCGAGGTGAACCGGGTCGCGGCCCAGGAGGTCCTCGGCGGCGACCTCTCGCAATTGCGAAATTGAGCCGCGGCCCAGCAATAGTTCGTGAAGGTTGGGCACGGTTCGATAACGCACGCCGGCCTGCTGGCATATTCTGCAGATGCGCTGCATTTGAGCGCCATTGGCCGAGGGAATGGCAATGAAGAGTTCGGTCGCGTCGTACCGGTTGACCATCGCCCCGAGTGCGTCCATCGTGCCCACCACCGGCACCCCATGGAGCTTGGCTCCGCGCTTGAAAACATCATCATCAAGACACGCCACCGGAACGAATTCTGTCCCCAACATTTCGCGGATCAGAAGGCTGGCGGCCTCTCCCGCCCCGGCGACGATCACCCGGCGCTTCTGGTTCAGGGATGGATTGCCCAGCGTCCTGATCTTGAGAACCATGGCGCATAAGCGCGCTCCCGCTAACCCGGCTGCCGTAATGATCGCTTCGAGTATGTAAATCGAAAGCGGGAAGTCGTACCGCAGAAGGATGTAGCGGGTGGTCACGAAGAACGCCAGGCTGCCCAGAGCGACCGCTTTACCAATGTCAATTACATCGGTCACTCCACTGTAGCGCCAGTACCAGTTTAAGAGATTGAATCGTGCCAATGCGATGATTCGGAACAGGATCAGTATAGGCACGCAGCCGAGGAGCAAGGTCGGGAACGGTATTCGAAAGTCGAATCGAAGCAACCACGCGATTACGATCGCGGTCGCAATCAGCATAAAATGGAACAATGCGATGGCCCAAAACCGCTGCCTGACAGGCATAGAGGATGTGTTGCATAATTTGTTCGACATGGATAGGTAACCCAAAAGGATCTATCTGTGATTAGTTGTTGGCGGATTAGTTGATGGCACCGCCGAGCGCCTTTAGGCAGAGACGGTGCTGCACTTAACTGCTCTGGTAATTACGCGCTGGATTGTCCGGCAGGTAAGCGCGATGTCTTCGTCAGATAGTGTGGGGTGAACCAAAAACATGAGACTGGTTTCGCCCAGCAACTTAGCCACCGGGAGACGCTGATGCGCGCGGCGCGCGGCGAAGGCTTTTTCAAGGTATATCTCGCCGCAACTTCCGACGAAGCAGGGCACTCCCTCCGCTTTGATCGCCTGGACGATGGCGTTGCGGTCCCATCCATCCTGCAGCATCTCGGGGCGGAGAAATGCGTAGTACTTGTAATATGCGTGAAGAACGCTGTCTGGAGGTATTGGAGTTCGCAGGCCGGGCAGGCTGGAAAGAGTTTTGGTCAGCGCATTCGCGTGACGACGTCTGATCTCGACCCACCGAGGCACTTTGGTGAGGGCCACACGTCCGAGTGCCGCCTGTATCTCCGTCATTCGCCAGTTGGTGCCAAACGATTCATGGAGCCAACAGAAGCCCTCTCCGTGCTCACGTTTGTAAACGGCGTCATAGCTCTTGCCATGGTCTTTGTAACTCCACGCGCGTTCCCACACCTCAGGGTCGTTCGTCGTCAGCATTCCACCTTCGCCGGCCGTCGTCATAATCTTGTCCTGGCAGAACGAGAAAGCGGCAACGTCTCCAAGCGACCCTACCGGCCGGCCTTTGTACATCGCACCTTGGGCCTGGGCGCAGTCTTCAATGACTCGCAAGCCGTACTCCGCTGCCAAGTGCAGGATCTCGTCCATATCGCAGGGCCATCCCGCCAAGTGCACCGCGATGATAGCTTTGGTTCGTCGAGTAATTGCTTGTCGTATAGTTTCCCTCGTAACATTCTGGCTGTCGCGGTCCACATCGACACAGACGGGACGAGCCCCGCGCATCACAATGCAACTCGCCGACGCAATGAAGGTGCGGGAGGTTGTAATCACCTGATCGCCGCGGCCAATGCCCAGGGCTTGCAGCGCTAACTCAAGGGCGACTGTCCCATTGGCGACGCATACGGCGTATTTCGTGCCAACGGAACGGGCGAACTCGCTTTCGAACAACCGGCCTTCCTGCCCTGTCCAGTAGTTCACTTTTCCGGAACGCAGAACGGCCGTGGCCGCCTCGATTTCATCGGCTTCGAAATAAGGCCAAGGAGCGAAAGGAGCGAAAGGAAGCTTTGCTGGCGGGCGGGAGGGGATAATTCTCCGCTCGACTGCTGCAGTAGTCATATGACTTGTCTGCTTGCAGGTGAGAGCGTCAAATTTGGCACTGGTTCAAGGTTATTCGCCGGCTTCAGGGGAGCGCGCGGCACTCCGCGCGCGGGAACCCCCACAACCGTAGTATTCGGCGCAACATCCTTGATGACCATGGCTCCCGATCCGACCACCGCATGATCTCCAATGGAGACATACTGCAGAATGGCTGCGTGAGAGCCGACTAAGACGCCTTTGCCAATCGTCACTCCACCCGCAATGGCAGCCATTAGGTTGACTACAGATCCAGCTCCGATGCTTGTTTCATGGCCAATCGTGCAGCTTAGGTTGACCATGGCGAAATCTTCAATCTTGACGTTGACGGTTGCGATCGTTCCCGCGCCAATTGTGACCCCCTCTCGAAACTGGCAAGATTCGTGATACTTGACGCTGGGATGGATCAAGGCCGGCCACGGAATCCGGGGGAAACGCCGCTTGAGCTCTTGGCTTAGGCGCAAGCGAACTTCGGGACTGCCAATGCCCATGGCTAGACCGTCAACGTGATTCTCTTCCAGCCAGCTGAAGTCTCCGAGTATGTCGGAGTCGCGTTCACTCACTTTCGTTGGCTCGCTCACTAAAAAACCGGCGACCTCCATGGTTTCGCCGTGTTTTTGTCGGGATTGATCGTGCGCGATATCGGAAATCAACCACGCGAGTTCTCGTGCAAATCCTCCAGCTCCGACAACCGCAATTCGTTTACTTGGCATCAGACATTTCCTCCTTTGCTTTTGACTGCTGCCCCAACAAATTCGGGCATGGTTACATGTCCGCGCTTGGCGATTCCATGGCACCGGAAAACCTGCCACGCGGTTCTTGCCAGAATGCGGAAGTCGAGCCCGAGGCTCCAGTTGTCCACGTACCAGAGATCAAGGGCGAATTTCTGCCCCCACTCGAGGTTGTTCCGTCCGTTCACCTGCGCCCATCCCGTGATGCCAGGTTTCACCTCGTGACGCCGCATTTGTTCGGGCGTATACCGTGCCAGATACTGCGGCAACAAAGGACGCGGCCCCACCAGGCTCATCTCACCGCGGATCACGTTGATCAGCTCCGGGAGTTCGTCGATACTGCTTCTGCGCAGTAATCTCCCGAACCTCGTCATGCGGTCCGCGTCTGGAAGCAATCGTCCCTGCGCATCCCTGGCATCCGACATGGTGCGAAACTTCAAACAGGTAAAGAGCTTGCCGTGCCAGCCTGGCCGTCGCTGCCGAAACACGACGGGAGAACCGAGGCGAAGCCTGATCAGGATCGCCAGAACCGCCAGCAGCGGCGAGAGCAGGACCAACCCGCTGGTCGCCACCACCATGTCAAAGATTCGCTTTTCCCACGAAATTTTGCCCTCGAACCTCACCTGTGGCGGGTCCATTTTCTCTTCCATCAAGTCGCGATAAAGGTCGGCCATTGCACTCCAAATCACCTCCAGACGGAAGTCTCGTTCCACGCGCATGCGGCCAGCGTTTCCCATGCGAACTCGCAATGCCGGATCAGCCAGCAGCTTACCGACGGCGTTGGCCAGGGCATTCGCATCTCCGACTGGTACGAGTAATCCAGTCACTCCGTCGAGGATCGAATCCACCGCGCCGGTTGCAGTCGTGGTGACTACCGGCACACCGCTGGCCTGCCCTTCCAGGGGAACACCCGGGAAACCTTCACGATGCGTGGGCAGGGCCAGCACATCCATCAAGCGGTAATAGGGAGCGGTATCGCTTACAAAACCGGGACGAATAATGGCCGGCCCTGCCTCGATGTAGCGGCGCACCTCCGGTTCAACCGGGTCGCCGGGCTCAAAGTCCCCCACCAGCAGTAAGCGTAGTTCGGGATAGGTCGCATGCAATCGTTGATAGGCCTCCACCAGCTCTCGAATCCCTTTGTCCTTCACCAATCGGCCGACATAGCCGAGCACGGGCGCGCCGGTCGGGATCCCCAGCATGGTGCGGAGATTTTCTGTCTCTCGCAAGCTCCGCTCTGCAGAGGAGAATCGTCTAGCATCGACCCCTCCGCTCCCTTTCTCTAGAACCGTGGCTTTTTCCGGTGATACTAGGTTGAAGCCGATAGCGCGCGCCCGCAGACTTGGACTGACACAAACCACCCGATGCGAGCACCGGCACGCAATCCACTCGGTTGCCCACAATAAGGCGCGCTTGAGCCCGGCGGCCGTTTCCAGCCGCAACCCGCGCATCGTGTACACCCGGCAAGGGACTCGCGCCAAAACCGCCGCCACTGAGCCCAGCAGTCCTGCCTTGGGCGTGCTGACATCGACCACTTCGGGCCGGGCCGTTCTCATGGCTCGATATAGCCTCCACAGCGAAACCAGATCTTCGAATGAACGAATCTCGCGTTCCATGGGGATGGCCACACTGGCTGCGCCCTCGGAACAGCTGACCTCGTTCAACAGTTTGCCCGGAGCGGAAGCCATGGTTGTGGAGAATCCCGAGTCCCGCAGATACCGTAGTGCCCCGCGATAGAAGACACAGGACATGGAGGTGGTAACGACGAAGAGGACGTGGGGCTTGTGCTTAGCAGCGGTCATGGGCGAAGTTGGTGGCTGGAAGCGGAGACGTCTGCGGGGGTGACGAGCGGAGGTGACTGCCGTGGGGGATGGTGTCGCTCCGCGCTCATGCGGACCTGACGATAAAAATCCTGACGTTGCGGTGAGAGTTTCGAATCTTCGTAGTTGAGCGCCTTTTGCAGGTTGCGCGCCGACATTTCCGACAATCTTGCTGGATCGGACAGCACGGATTGCAGTTTCATCGCCAGCGCGTGCGCGTCTCCGGGAGGAACCAGGAATTCCGATTCGAGCACTTCTGGCACTCCGCCGACCCGGGACGCTACGCACGGCAATGCTCGAGCCATGGCCTCAAGTAACGCCCGCGGCATGCCTTCTAGAAGTGAAGGCAGGATGAAAAGGTCTGCGCCATCCAGTTCACTGCGAATCGCGGAGCCAGTCGGCAGTTGTCCAGCGAATCGAATACGATCAGTCACGCCCTGCCTCTCCGCTCGGCGCTCGAGTTCACGGCGCAATCCGCCGTCTCCAACCAAAACGAATCTGAAGTGAAGATGGATGTCCTTACACATTCGGGCGGCATCGATCATTACGTCGTGACCTTTGTAGCCGTTCATCACGGCCACGGAAATCACAGTTCGTGGGGTGGAAGGCGAAAAAATGCGCGGTTGGCGCACAAAACACTCCTTAGGCAAGACAACGTCGGATACACCGACCGAAAATCCCGGACACGGGTAGCGTCGCTGGAGGAATTCCTTGGTTACGTAGGAGACAACGGATGCCTGGGAACATTGTCTGCGCAGGGCGCCTGCCAGCCATCGTCGCAGGATGGGGCGCAATGGATGCCGGTTGGCACCGGGCTGGAAGGCATCCCAAGGGTCGCCTACGACTTCAAGAGCGACGGGATAACCTTGCTGCTGCAGCCGATTGTACGGAAGAGAACCTATGCCGCCTGGCGCTATCATTATTATTGCGGATGGTTTAGCTGCCTCCCGCAGCGCAGTTTCCACAACTGTCCGGCGGTTTCTTAGGTAGCCAAGCGGTCCCACCCAGTTCGGAAGTGCTAATACCTTCACTCCTGCGCCCTCAGTCGCCTCGCCATGGGGTTCGGCTAACTCCACATCAGCAACGCGCGCAAGAATAGACACTTCATCGAAGACCCGTAAGTAACGGGACTGGAAGAAGCCGTGGCTGTAAGCCTTGTCCGAAAAGATCTGCCCGTCTTGGGCCCGAAAGAATCTATGGTCGAACAGCAACAGAAGTTTCATAGGGAACTTGTCGAATCATTTTGAGTCGTCGTGCTGGCACGCCAACCATAAGCGAGCTTCCCGATACATCTTTTGTTACCACAGCGCCGGCGGCGATCACGCTGTGTGCCCCAATTGTGATTCCAGAAAGGATTCTCACCCCGGCTCCCACCCAAACGTCGTCCTCAAGCTCGACCGGAGCGAGAAACCCCTCTGCATCGCGGGTGGTGACCAGAGGCTTTGAATAATCGTGCTCGCTTGTCATAATGGTCGTCGCGTGCGCGATGGCAACGTCAGAACCGATCTTTAGGCCTCCAGTGGCGTCGATGTAACACATCTGGTGAATTGAAACATTGCTGCCAATGGAGATGTTGCTGACTTTGAAAAGATGAACCCCCTCAAAGATGGCCACATTGTCTCCGCACGAGCGAGCCAGCCTAGCCACGAACATGTAACGGATGGCGATGCCGAGCTTGGTCGGAACGTAGCGGAAGAAATCGAGAGCGATCTCACAAATCCACCTCGGAAAAATGGCGAGGAATGCCGTGCCGGTTCGGAGAACGGGACGCATCATCAGGAACAGATCGCGTCCCCTCAAACTACTTTGCGTCATGCAAACCTGACTTTCGCGCTGACGATCATCATCACCCAAAGCAAAACCAGTGGTGCGAAAGCAACCAATTCGACTGTAAGCAGCAACGATGCAACGATTGCGGTTAGCAGGAACACGAGGACATTAGAGCAGGAATCCCCAATCCGACATAAAACACCGATAACTAAGGAAGCTGCCAAAAGTCCCAACCAGCTGCCGTTGGCTAGCGCTTCATCGAAGATGCTCGTCGTCATACCCCAACCCCAATCTTGCGGGGAAGAGCCGAGCATCGCCGAGGTGAAATAGCACGCGTAGGTCAGCGGTTTCCCTGGCCACATGGCCCGTGGGATGTAAGCAGTCGCATAAAAGATCAGGGATTGCCCTCTGAATTCCAGGATTGACATAGTCGAAGGATGCAGTTCGGCAAAAATCGCCATCTTGACCCGCGAATCTCGAGCGTAGTCTACCCGGAAGTTTTCGTAGACATCGCCATTCTCCGCGACCGAAGGACCGATGTCGCGAACCGTGAGCTGGTACCAATAGGAGAAACCGCCTATCAATAATACGGATACGGCAGCTGCTATGAGAATTTTGCGGCCGCGGAGTCGACCGCTGAGCCACAAACCGGTCATCATCATTATGACGGCCACCGCCAGCACAGACCGCTTGCCATTCAGCCAAACTGCGGCTGCAACACAGGGAGCGACCAGCATGAGACAACGCCAGGGGCGTTTGGCGCCTCCGACCAGCGCGGCGGCTGCAATCGTCACGATGACAGTGGAGGCCATGACGTAGGAATGAAACTGCGAGATATCCGTGACATTCTTCCCGAGATTCTCCGTTACAGCGAAAGCGTACTTTAGGTAGAGAGCGGGATCGGGCGCCCACCAGATCAGCGCGATGGGCATAAAGAGCAGGAGCACCAGAGGGAGACGTAATCTTCTTAGCTTTCTTAGCGCCTCTTCAGACCGAAGGTGCTGAGATTTATGCGCGCTAAGGAATCCGGACCAGATGAGTGGAACCAGAGCTATGAATAAGCAGTAGATTACGTTTACCGCATCGTCGCGATCGGCATAAACAAAGCCGGGTTGGGCTAGATAAGAGGAAGAGCCCAGAACCAGATCGAACAGCAGCGGCAGCGCAAAGAATGCATAAAAGACTAGGAACACCAGCAAGATTGTGCTGCGATCTCCCGCTATGATCCGGCGGAGGGATATGATCAGTGCACAGGTCAGCCATACCAGAGTTCCAAACTGGACGTATGGAATCATGAGAGTCTGCCGCTTGCCGGCGCGTAGCGCCCGGTGCGTTGATAGGTCGCAACGAGCGACCCGACGGACGACTCGATGGAACGCCCAGCGAGCCCATCCATAAGTTGACACCAGTTTGGTCTCTCCCTGCGCCGCGCTCCGGCCAGAACGGCGTGAGCCCAAGTGGACGCCGAATCTCTGAGTGATAACCGGTCGACCAGGCCGGGTATCACATCCGACTCCCCTGTTACTATGTCGGAAACAACGCTTGTGAGCCCCGCTGCTTGTGCTTCCAATAGAGCCAGCGCGAGGCCCTCATATAGGGAAGGAAAAAGAAAAACATCCATGACGCCTTTCATCAACGCTGGTACATCCGAGCGTGGACCGGCAAAGATGAAGTGTTTCTCGATCGAATAGCCGTTGACCTTGGCTTCTATCGCAGCTCGAAGAGGACCATCGCCTACCAGAAGAAAAAAACTCCGCGACTCCATCCGCACTACTTCACGCGCAATCTCGACAAAGAACGCGTGGTTTTTTTGCGCGGAAAATCGTCCCACGTGTCCGACGACGAGCGCGTCTGGCGGAAGAGCGAGCGAGCGTCGCACCTTTTCGGCATTCACTCCGATCTCAAATCTTGAAAGGTCGATACCCAGATGCTGCAGTTTCCACTTGTCCGTGCGGCGGCGCCATTGCGACGCGAACAGATCGCAACCCGCATCGGCGCTGACTGCCAAACCCCGAGTTGCGGATGCACGAATCATCATTTGCATGACCCTCAGATATGCTCTCCGTCCCGCGCTCTTTGAAGCTTCGGCCGATCTTGTGTCATTATGGCTGTGAGCGATCCGTACCCTCACACCCGCCATCGCCGCCAGCATCAAAACATACCCGCTGTAATGGTGGACATGGCTGTGCACCACGTCGTAGGGGCCGTACTCGCCTAGCGCGCGTCGGAAATTGAGCGCGTACCGGAGCGGGTTGGAGGGACCGAGACAGGGGATAATCCGCGCCCCAAGTGCCCGTACTTCCTCGTCGTACATTCCCGGATCGGTCGTGTGGACCAGAAAATCCATCTGATATTTCTGCCGGTCAATATGACGCAGTACTTGGACCAGCCAGGTCTCGACTCCGCCGTAGTCCAGTTTTCCGAGTACATGAAGAATGCGCATGGTCGCTAAACCAACCGCCCGATGGCCGAGGTCAACACCAGATAGCTGGCTGCGGACTGTACAGCTGCGGCGATCAAAAGTGCATAACCGGCGCCCATAAGTCCGAAACGCGGCACCAGCGCCAGGGTGAGCGCAAAGGTGGTAGCCAAGGTTGCGCCCATGACTGGAAGTTGGGCCCGGAAACAATGTGCCGCCGTCATGGCGAAACCAAGGAACGAAGCAATGGCGTTCAGGGAAGCTGTCGCCACCATCACCAAGAGGAGATCCACATGCTCCGCATACTGCGGCCGGTAAACTATGGCCAGAACCGGCCGCCCGGCCAACAGCGTGATTCCCAGCCCGGAGACTCCCAGCACGGTCGCAAACCCGACCAGCTTGGTCAGTAACCAACGGAAGCCGCAGACGTTTCCCTCCGCAAACTGTCTTGACATGCGTGTGCTGACGGATTGTCCGAGCGCGACTACGATCAGTCCGATCGCCGTAAGCAGGTACGCCAAGGAGGCGAAGATGCCGAGCTCGGCGGTGCCCAGCTTTCTCTCCAGGATGTATCGGGGAAGGTTGGTATTCAGCGAGCCCAGGGTCATGACAAGACCGAGTGGCCAGCTGATCAAGATCATCGACTGCAGCGTCTTCCGGCAGAAATGAAAGAATTTTGGCCGTGCCCCCAGCATCTGGGTAACGATCCGAAAATCATAGAGCGCGACCGTGCCCATCCAAGTAATGGCTTGCGCCGCTACCGCGACCACCAGGTTGCGCGTGTACCAAAACGCAAAAGCGAATGTCCCGAGCGCTGCCATGCCACGAAGCATGAGGGCGCGAGCAACCTGGTCCAGGCGCTCGAATTTTTGCAGATGACCGGCGATGACGTCGCTGATGCTCTCGACCGCCTTGGCGCAGGCCACGAGTATGATGAGGGTTTTGGTTCCATGATCGCAGCGGAGGACCCCGGCGATGCCGGCGATCGCCATTATGCCGAGCAGGGTAGAAATGGCGCGAAGCGTGAAATAGTCGGCGAATCGGTACTCATGCCGGGCATCGGTTGCCTCGACCGCGCGCAGTTGAAGATTCGTCAGCATGAATACCGGCGCGGCGATGGCCAGCGCCAGTGCATATTGGCCCACGATGGAGGCATTCCCGAGCTTGGCCAAAGCAAAAAGCATTCCGAACTGGCAGAGGGCAAAGATCAGGTTGCCCCCGAGCGTCCAACTGAATGAGACGCGCAGCGGAGGCGCAAGAACGGCCGGGAGATCGCGCGGAATGGTCGTCCCCATGGCTGCTGCCATCAGGCGCCTCCTGCACATTTCCGGCTATTGCGGGATGCCGTCACATTCCCTATCAAGAGAGATACCATCTGGTTGGTTTACGGGATCCGATAGACGCTCGCGCCCGCCGCCGCCGGCAGGGCAGCCTCGAAGTTTTTCCAGGCGTTCTTGGCCGCGCTGTTGGGGACGAAGAGAATGTCGTTGTCCCGCATGGCCAGATCCGTTTCCTTGGCACTGAGGATCTTCTTCAGGTTAACCGGTATTTCTTGGCGGCCCTGAGGAGTGGTGCGGATGAGCCTGGCCGATCCCCTCGCCGCCGTCGGGTTCGTGCCTTGGGCCAGCGCGATGGCTTGCAGAAGGCTTAGCTCGCCATCGTGATCCATGGGGAATCCGCCCGGATGGGCCACATCCCCGACTACGTATATGATCCCGGTTCTTTCCACGAAAATGGTATCGCCAGCCAGAATCTCTGGATTGTTTTCCGGTTTCGGGGTTGCGCCCGCAGTCATCTTCACGCGTTGCGGTTCGCCGGATTTGCCGGCACGCGTGATGGTGATGGTCGTGCCCGCCAGCGGAGTGAGCCCTTGCGCGGCCGATAAATAGTCGAGCAGATGGTGCAAGCCGAAGGCCGGATAAATACCCGGGTTCTTGACCTCGCCGACGACGGAGACATTCTGGGTGGCATATTCGGCGATGAAGACGGTGACCTGGGGGTCCCGAAGGTATCCGCCGTCTACGAATTTCTGACGGATGAGAGAGGCGGCTTCTTCCGCCTTCATTCCCGCCACCTGCAACCTGCCGACCAGGGGCAGCGCCACCTCGCCGGTATTGCTGACGCGCAGCTTCCCGCTAAGTTCCGGCGTGTCGAAGACCGACATCTCAATTAGGTCGCCGTTGCCGATTGCTCCCGCGGCGCCACTGCCGAAGCCGCTGCCGCCGAGAGTGCTGGGCGGAACGGAAGCGGACGTCGACATCGACATCGGCGAACGCTGCTGCGCCAGGGCGCATCCCACGGCAAAGACCAGCATAAAGATCAGCACAATCCACCAATAACTTTTCATGGCAGGTTCCTTAGACGCGATGCCCATCGAGGTGGTGATGGCCGTTCCCGTTGCTGCCTTCGTTTCCATTTCCATTTCCATTTCCGTTGCTGGAGATGTCGTCGTGATAGTAGTGGGAATACTCGGACCCGTAGTGACCGTAATATTGGCTGTACTCTACGGAATCGAAAGAAAGATCGTTGACGATGACGCCGACAATGTTGGCGCGGACCCGGCGCAGCACGTCGCGGGTGCGGATCAGAGACTGGCGTCGGGATTGTCCGGAACGGGCGATGAGGACAACCACGTCGGCGACGCGCGCGCAGACCACAGCGTCGGTAACCGCCAGCACGGGTGGCGTATCGATTACGATGTAGCGGAACTGTTCCCGCCAGCGCCCGACCAGTTGAGGCATTGCTTCCGAGGCCAGCATCTCCGATGGATACGGTGGCATGTGACCGGCCGTGACCACGTTCAAGCCGGGAATCTGCTCGATGGCCACCGGGGCCTTGTCCAGGAGCCCGGTTCCCGCGAGGCAGGCGCTGAGACCGTTGTCCATGGGAATTCCGAGACAACGATGAACTGCGGGACGGCGCATATCGCAGTCGATGAGCAGGGTTTTCTGTCCGGTCTGCGCGAGAACTACGGCGAGGTTGAGAGCGCTGAAGGTTTTGCCCTCCTGCATCATGGCGCTGGTGACCAGAATGACCTGAGGCGGAGCTCCGGGCGACGAGAGCAGCAGGGACGTACGCAAGGCGCGGAACGCCTCGGCGCTGCCCGAGTTGCGCTGTTGCAGGGTGACGGGAGGGGCAAACTGGCGTTCCCCGCGAACCAACTGCTTGCCTCCAGTTCTGCCGTTCGCGGCCAGTGTCGGAATCACGCCCAGCGAAGGCAACTGGCAGTAGGTTTCGATGTCCTGCGGGGTGCGGAGCGAGGTGTCGATGTTCTCGACCATGAACGCCAGTGCCGCCCCGCCGAGCAACCCACCCATCAGGCTGAGCGCAAGGTTCAGCGGAATATTCGGTTCGACCGGCTCGACCGGCTGGCTGGCCTGGTCGACGATACTTATGCTGCTGGACTTCAACCCCGCCATGATGCCGGCTTCTTTCAGTTTCTTGAGCAGGCCGTCGTAGAGATCGCGGCTGGATTCGACATCCCGGCGCAGGATGGCATACTGAATGGCCTCCTCGTTGAGCTTGTAGGCCTCGCCTTTCTGCTGGTCGAATGAAGCCTGCAGCATCTGTTCCGATTTCAGGGAGGCCTGGTAGTCGGCGCGAATGGCCGCGCCGACTT
>JBEKFN010000007.1:0-26400 GCA_050013295.1 Terriglobales bacterium | reverse complement strand
TCGTCATGCCGATCAGGCTGACCTTCTTCTGCGTGGGCGCCAACCCGAGGAGGTCTCCGGTGTGGGTCGCGGTGGCCGACCAACGCACAGCGGCGCGATCGCCCACCTGCAGCGCGTCCTCGATCGAGTAGTGGATGTCCGGAAACGCGCTCAGCAGCGCCGCGACGAATCCCTTGCCGACCTCGCGGCTCGGGATCGTCTGACCGTTGACGTGCCCAACGTAGGAGGGCGCCAGCGCCTGCTCCCACAAGCTGGCGTTGTGATCGTTGTAGACCTGGTAGAACCTGTGCACCGCATCCATTACTGACATCTCTGTTCCTTTAACGAGTAACTATGCTACACCAGGCCAGTTCCCCGCTGGCGCCGTGATCTTATGAAAATACAAAAGTTTGAGCCTCAGTTGAGAATGGAAGAAGTGGCTCTGCTCTCACGTGCGACTCGGTCCTGCATGGGCTACCGGCCCATGGTGTCCAGAAGCAGACGGGCAGTCTCCTCGCCGGAGAAGTTCTGCTGGCCCGTGATGAGATTGCCGTCGCGAATCGCAAAGCCACGCCACAGTCCAGCCTGCACGTAGTTGGCACCGATTTTCTTCATCTCGTCTTCGATCCGCCAGGGCATCACATGCTTGTCGCGCGACAGCAGGTTCATCGACCAGACGGCATTGTCCGCAAAGTCCTCCTCGACGTTGGCAAATCCTGTTACCGTCTTGCCCTTGGCGAGATATTCGCCGTTCGACAGCTTGGCGTATCTCAGGACAGCCACACCGTGGCAGAGGGCACAGGCGACCTTGCCCTTTTCGTAAAACTCGACGAACTTCTTGTGCAGGCCCGTCGCCTTGTCGAAGGTGAACATGGGGGCCTGACCGCCGGCGACGACGATGGCGTCGAATTTCGCGACGTCCATGTCAGTGGCCTTCTTCGTATTGGCCACGAGTTCAGCGAGTTTCGGGGTCGAGATGAAACCCATGCTGATCAGGTCGGACGCGGAGTAGCCGGAGGCGTCGCGCGGATCGGACATACCATCGGCTTCGCACTTGCCGCCGTTGGGGCTGAAGACCTCGATCTCGTATCCAGCCTCGGTTAGCACGTAATACGGGTGCGACAGTTCGCTCCACCAGAAGCCGACGGGCCACTGGGTTGTCGTAGATATGGCGGGATTGGCGATCACGATTGCAACCCGCTTGGGGTGGGACTTGCTGACAACGTTCGGATCTTTCAGACTCATCGTTTTTCTCCTTTCGGGTTATAAGATTTTGCGATGCAGTGTAACAACAGAGTCCCCATTGGCGCTACGCACTTCTAGGGTCAGTACTTACTTTGAGGCAACTAAACCCCCATCAGAATCAGGGCCTGCCGCAGGTTCTGCTTCGGCTTGTTGTGCGACACGGTGAGTCATCAGCGGGAGATGATTGCTCAGGGGCTAACCCGTATTTCACATGGACAAAAGCCTGAGAAAAGATTAGTGTTCCTTGGGCTCTTTGGGCACCCAGCCCAAGGTGCAACAATCAACACGGGAGGATTCCAAGAAATGAAAGCGCTCGGATTTGTGTTGCTGATGGTGGCCATTGCCCTGACGCTCGGGGGAAATGCTCTGGCTCAAGGTTGCTCAAACGCGACGTTTCACGGTAATTACGGATTCACCGTCAACGGCACGATTAACCCACCAGGTATCACGATATATATCTCGGGGGTACAAATGATTCACGCTGACGGTAAAGGCAATCTGAAAGATACTGAGGCGATTGTTATCGACGGCGTGCCCCTAGTAGACGCCCCGCCAAGTTATTTTTCCGAGCACATTGGAACTTATACGGTCAATTCCAATTGCACCGGATTAGCGTTCCTTACCAATGTCCCTTTTGGCGGCGTTAACTTTATAACCCTGTCCTTCGTGATGGACAGCGGGGGCAAGCAAGTCCGCATGCTGGGTGTTCCTCCGTTTGATAGTGGTGGGACCCCCCGCACTGTCACCAGTGTAGGCGAAAAAGTCGGGCAGTAGCTGCGGTGTAGCTTCGGCCAGCGATTTCACGAAAAGCCCGGGCGAGTCCACACTTGGACTCGCCCGGGCTCCGGTTTCATCACCGGTTTCATCACCATTGATGAACGCTGCCAACAGCGGCTCCCGGTGAGCCTGGTCGGACAGGGTCTTGGCCCTCATGCAATTGAAAGCCTTGACAATCCGTGCCGATCGAAATCACACACGCGCGGGCGCTCAACCGATCTTCTGGGCGAAACTGTAGTGAACTTCAATCTTTCCGTCGTGCATGTGCCACGCATCACCAACCGCCCATCGCCCGGTCTTGGAGGTGAACACCGCCTGGAAGAATATGGATTTCTCCGTCTCGGCGAAGTTAGTAACTTCCTCCACGTTGATGGACCCTTGCCAGTCAATGTAGGTCCGGAAAAACTTCTTCAACGCCTGGTTCCCGCGAATCACGTGCGGAGGAGGCGTAGGAAGCACATTGAAGGGCGAGATCAGTATCCCGTCTTGTGCGTACTGGTCGTCAATCATCTCGTCAATCTTGTTGGCATAGATGTACGCCATGTGATCATTGAAAAACTTGTGTCCCCACGTTGTTTGCGATAGCATCGCTGGACTCCTTTGGGTTTGGACAACCATTAAGCTACGTGGCCGTTCGCGCCAAGGCGCGCTTGAGCACACGCTCCGTCAAAACTTGCGTTAGATGTGCGCGATACTCGCTGGAAGCGTAAAACGTACCGCGAAAGACGCCGTGTTCGGTGGCCCGACTTGCCGCCGCGCTGAGCGCGCCCGGATCGGGCCGGGCGCCAGTGAGCGCCTTCTCGACGGCTTGCAGCCGGACTGGATACTCGGTGGAACCGGTCGCGGCGACACGACATTGCGCGACCAGGCCTTGCGCCGAAAGCGTCGCGCTGGCGGCGACTCCACATAACGCGTAGAGCGTGGCCGGATCCTTCATTTTCTCGTAGGCTGCGCCGGTTGAAGGCACGGCGGAAGGGATGGTTATCCCGGTAATTACTTCGGCGGCGGACAGCGCAGTCCGGCCTGGTCCGGTGAAGAACTCCGCGGCTTCGACCGAGCGTGATCCTCCAGGGCCGGTGATATCGAAGACCGATCCAAGAACCAGCAGCACCGGCGCGAGGTCGCTGCCCGGATCGGCCTCGGCGAGTGCGCCGCCGATGGTTGCCCGGTTACGTACTTGCGCATCCCCGACGAGGGCGGCGGCATCGGCTAGCACAGGACATGCTTTGCGGACCAGGTCGCTGTCGGCAATCGCCCCGAGCGTCATCATGGCGCCGATGCGCAGTCCGCCGCCAGCGCGCGATTGGATGCCCGACAAGCCGGACACTTTGCGAAGGTCCACAAGCAGCGAGCCGGCGATCTGACTCCGGCGGGGTTCGACCAGCAGACTCTGGCCGCCGGCGAGCAGATGCGATCCCGGATTGCTTGCCAGCAGTCCAACAATCTCTTCCAGTTTCCCAGGTGCGGCGTATGCGCTCTGACTCATCTTGGTTGCCCCTGCATTACCCGCCAGATTTTCTCCGGTGTCGCCGGAATATCGATATGGCGCATTCCCAGATCTGAGAGCGCGTCACAAAGTGCATTGACGATAGCGGGAGCCACGGCCGGCTCGCTGACGTCGCCGGCGCCCTTGGCGCCCATCGGATTTATCGGAGTCGGTGTGACTGTGCGGCTCAACTCGAACTCGGGCATTTCGCTCGGCCGAGGGATGGGGTAAGTCCTGAGATCCCCGGTCAGCAGATTCCCCTGATCGTCGTACACGACTTGCTCGCACAGCGCAGGACCGATGCCAAATGCCACGTTCCCTTGCAGCTGGCCCTCCACGATCTGCGGGTTGCCAACAACCCCAACATCATCCACGCCCACGTAGCGGACAATATCCACGGCGCCCGTTTGCTCATCAACCTCGACGAGTGCCGCGTGAGTGCCAAACGGGAAATTGAAATCCTCGGGATTGAAGTAAGACGTAATTTCCAGGCCAGGTTCCACCCCGCGAGGCAAGTCCCAGGCGAACCATAGCGCCGAGGCGATATCCTGCAGCGTCTTGGCCTGCTGCGGATCCTTCTTTAGCCGCACGTTGCCGCCGGAGTATGTTACCTGGTCTTCGCCGACGCCAAGCATGTGGGCGCCGACCTTAATCGCCTTCTCTTTGACCTTGCCCGCCGCAATGTAAATGGCGGCGCCCTCGACGCTGAATGTCCGGCTGCCGTAGCTGCCCTGCCCGTACGGGACGCCGTGACTGTCAGAGTGCAGCACCTCAATCCGGTCGATATCGATCCCGAGTTGTTCCGCAACGATTTGAGAAAAGGTGGTGACATGGCCCTGGCCATGCGGCTGGCTGCCGGTGATCACCGTCACGTCTCCCGTCTGGTGGAGACGAATGATTGCGCTACCCCATGTACTCCCGATCAACCCTTCCCGCCCCATGCGCGGCGAAGGGCCAACGCCGCCGATGGTGACGTAGGATCCGATACCGACACCGAGCCGTTTCCCGCGCCGACGCGCTTCCGCCTTGCGGGCTGGGATGTCGCTGTACCCGATTTTTTCCAGCGCCAGGTCCAGAGCCGCGACATAGTTGCCAGAATCGTAGGTCCACCCGAGCCCGTTTTCAAAGGGGAACTTGTCCGAAGGAACCATGTTCTTGCGGCGCACCTCTGCCGGATCCATGCCGATCTCGCGCGCGAACATTTCCACCATTCGCTCTATCATTAGCATCGCTTCCATCCGGCCAGCCCCGCGCGCAGGACCCAGCGACACCGTGTTCGAGAACGCAAGGTAAGCTTCGTAGAAAGGATGGGGGATGACGTACGCGCCGGTAACACTGCGGCCGGTTAGCACTAATGGCGCTCCCGGCCCGTTGCTGGCCGGGTACGCGCCCAGACTCACATAGTTCGTAACTGAAAGAGCGCTGATCTTGCCATCGCGATTGCCTGCGAGCGTGGCATACTGCTCCTGTCCTCGAGCATGCACGTTTGTGCGAGCGACTCCTTCACGAGTGTCCACCCACTTCACTGGCCGGCCTACTTCCTTGGCCAGCACCAGCATGAGCGGCGCATCCTGGTACAAGTAGCCCTTCGAACCGAACCCTCCTCCGATGTGCGGCACAATCACCCGCAGCTTATTGTAAGGAATCCCCAGCACCAGGCCACAGATCATGAACCGGTTGCCGTGCGGGATCTGGGTGTTCGTCCAGAGGGTGTAATCTTCGGTCCCGGGGTCGTATTGAGCCAGGGTGGCCCGGGTCTCGATAGGGTGGTGAATCTGGCGGGGAATGGAAAGCTTCTGCCGGATCACAACTTCCGCGCTCTTAATCGCCGCGTCGGTAGCTACCTTGTCACCATACGTCACGTGAGTGCATAAATTACCGGGGACTGTGTCGTGTAACTGGGGTGCGCCCTCTTTGAGCGCAGCCTCGGCGGTCGTGACCGCAGGCAGCGGTTCGTAATCGACTTTGATCGCCGGCAGCGCATCGTAAGCCTGCTGGCGAGTCTCCGCCACCACCGCGGCCACCCACTCGCCGACGTACCGGACCCGATCGGTGGCGAGCGCGGTTTGAGCGCCAGGAACCCCGTACGGATGCGGCGGAAAGTGGCTCTCCACCCCTGCCGGCTTCCAGATGCAGACCATCGGCATCAGTTTTCCGGCCAGATCCGCGCCCGTGAAGATCCTGACCACCCCGGGCATCTTTGCCGCGGCGCTCGTGTCGATACTCTTGATCTTCGCGTGAGCGTGGTCGCTGTGCAGGATGGCGACGTGGGTCATGTCTGGAAGCACAACGTCCGCGGTGAACTTCGCGTCCCCGTTCAGGAATTCCGGATCTTCACGGCGCTTGATCGAAGCGCCTAGACCCTGAACTGCCGCCGTCTCCTTCGTCTTCTGCTCCGGCGGGACACTCACTCCCGCGGACTTCGCCAAACTCTGTACCGCGGTTACCGCGTGCTGATACACGCCGCAGCGGCACAAGTTCCCGTCGATCTGCCGCCGGATCTCCGCTTCGGACGGAGCCGCGTTGCGCTTCAGCAGATCCGTCAACGAGAGAATCATGCCGGGCGTGCAGAATCCGCACTGCACGCCATGGTGCTCCCAGAATGCGGTCTGCAATTCGGTCATCGAACCCATAGGGGAGAGTCCCTCGATGGTTACGACATCCGATCCGTCCGCCTGCGCCGCCAGCATCGTGCAACTCTTCACCGACACGCCGTCGACCAGAAGGGTGCACGCCCCGCACTGGCCGGTCTCGCAGCCCACCTTGGTACCCGTTAACCCGAGGCGCTCGCGCACCAGGTCCGAGAGCAGAAGATGCGGGGGAACTGAGACGTTGTGTACCTGTCCGTTCACTTTCACCGAAATTGGAATCTCTGGTGTGGCCATTTCCCCAGCTCCTCAGCAGCCGTGCACTTTCATCCTGATTCCTTAGACCGCGACGAGGCTGCCCTCGGTCGTGATTTCCCCGAAGTACGGCAGCGCGATGTACGTTTTCGAGTTGATCGGCATGACAGTCCGCGAAATGTTCCGGAAACGATATGGCACCAGCCGAAGAATTGTCAAGAACTCTGTATTCGTCCAGTGGATGAGCGACGTTCTTCAATTCCGTTGGGGATGAGATTTGCGGCAGGAACTGCTGCGAGGTTAAGTAGCCGAGCGTGTGATGCGGGCGGACGGTGTTGTGGAGTTTGCCCAATGCCAGAGTTCGAGATTGAGTTTTTCATGAACCAGAACCTAGCATGAGGGCCGTTACCGGCCATTTCGAAGTCGGATCTCTCGAAGAACCGGCACCTCCTTGCGGCCATGACTTGGCGCGGAAGATAGCCGGTTCACATCCGCATCGGGATCTGCGAATTATTAGCGCACGCTACAATTAGCTGAGTTACACTGTGCTGCGATTGCGCCGGAGGCTGAGCTCATGGGAGCGGATAGGAACAGCGCACGCCAGGTGTTGAAAGTCAAATTCTGGGGCAGCAGAGGTTCCATTGCGACCCCGGGCCCCAAGACGCTGCGCTACGGCGGCAACACCGCTTGTGTCGAAGTCCGTTATCGCAATTCTGTCGTGGTCTTCGATTGTGGCACGGGTATTCGTGAGCTCGGAAATTCCTTACAGCGCGAATTCAACGGCACTCCCATCCACGTTCATTTGTTCGTGAGCCACACGCATTGGGACCACATCCAGGGCTTCCCGTTCTTTACGCCTGCCTACGCCTCCACCAACGCCATTACCATTTACGGTCTGTGCAGCCCGGATCGCACGTTAGAAAAAGCCTTTCGCGAACAAATGGACGCGACCTTTTTCCCGCTGCCCATGGACCATTTGAAATCGCGCATCGAGTTCGTCGAGTTCACGCATGCGGTGGAGATCGACGGGGCCACCGTCACCACCAAGCGGGTGAATCACCCCGGACTTGCCTCAGCCTTTCGCATTGATGTCGACGGCAAGTCGGTGGTCTATATGACCGACCACGAACCGTACTGCAGTCTGTTTGGGGACAACGCCGAGAACCTCGAGCGGGAGCGGGAATTGACCGACTTCGCGCGGGGAGCCGACATCTACATTCGCGAGGCGCAATACAACAGCGAAGAATACAAAGCGCACCGCGGTTGGGGACACGGCACCTTCGAGCATGCGCTGGTAGCGGCACGCGACGCCGGCGTCGCCAATCTAGTCATCTATCATCACGATCCCATGCATGACGACAACTGCCTGGACCGGCTCTACGCCGAATGCCGGGCAAAGGCGGCAGCCATGAAACTGAGCTCACGCATCTTGTTCGCGGCCGAGAATATGGAACTGAGCGTTTAGCCGCTCGTCACGCCACGCCGCCCTCCGGTTCCATCCGCCCCACCACAGGAAGAGTTATTTTCTGCCGTTATTTTCTGACGATTCCATCGGTGCTTGACAATCCTTCGGTCGGAGCTATAATCGGGCGCTACAAAGGCGAGTTGACCCGCGCTGGGGGAGTGGGTCTGAGAACGGGGCTTTCGTTAATAGGTGACCCGTGCTGCTGTTGCTCGCAGCCCGTTTATCGTGTACATTACCCTGCTGTGAAAAGCTGTGAAAAACTAATAAATGCGAGATCAGACTTTCTCCGGGTTTGAATTTCGTCAGTGCGCTTCAAAAATATTCCGTCAACGTGAGCAATTTTGAACGGCGCCGTCGAAACTGATTTTAGCGTTGCGTGGGGACTGCTAATTCTCTAAGGAGGGTTCAGTGAGCAAGAAAGTTCTTGTGGTCCTGTCGGGGTATGGATTCTGGGGAGAAGAGCTTATCGGTCCGCTGGAGGCGCTCGAGGCCGCTGGATACGAAGCGGTTTTCGTCACACCGCGTGGCCAGCGTCCGGTTGCTTTGCCGCCCAGCATGGATGAAAAGTTTGTCGATCCGCCATTGGGCCGGGGTGTCACCAGCGCGGAAATGGCGGCCAAAGTTCGTGCGATTAACAGTTCGCCGCGGCTGGACAAGACGCTTGACCTCAGCAAATGGTTTCCGGAGCGGCCGTACTACAGCGCTTCCTACCTGGTGCGTGAGCTCGAAAAGTACTACAACCAGCGCGATGCGGCGTGGAAACAACTGGAGCCGTATGCGGCGATACTCCTCGTCGGCGGCAGCGGTCCCATCGTGGACATGGTTAACAACCAGCGTGTCCATGACCTGATTCTTGGATTCTACAACGCGGGCAAGCCGGTCGCGGCGGAGTGCTACGGTGTGGCCTGCCTCGCCTTTGCTCGAAACCTCGAAGACAGAAAAAGTATCATCAAGAACAAACACGTCACCGGACATTGTCTGGAATATGACTACCACGACGGCACCGGCTTCATTGGCGTGGATTTCAACATGGGTCCGCCGCCCTATCCACTGGAGTACATTCTGCGTGACGCCACCGCGCCCGACGGAGCGTATATCGGCAATTTCGGTAAGGAAATCTCCGTGATCGTTGACTTCCCCTTCGTAACCGGGCGGTCCACGGCGGATTCCTACACCACGGGTAACAAGCTTGTGGAAGTGCTCGAAAAAGGCCTAAAGCGTTACGGTTGGTGAAAATGCATTCCATCGCACAACGCATCGCGCCCGGGCAGAAGACGTCGCGCCATTTCATCCTGGAGCAGTTCCTGGCCGATGGCATGCGCCATATGTTCGGCCAGCCTGGAACTGTCGAGCAAGGCTTTCTCGACGCCTTATGGGAGTATCCGGAACTGCAGTACATTCTCACGCTACAGGAGACCGTGGCCGTGCTGATGGCGGACGGGTATGCGCGTTGCACGCATAAACCAACCCTGGTGCAAATCCACAGCACGCCAGGGTTGGGAAACGCAATCGGCGCGTTATACCAGGCGATGCGGGGCCATTCTCCGCTGGTTGTGATCGGGGGAGACGCCGGCGTCAAGTACCAGGCAATGGATGCCCAGATGGCCGGGGACCTCGTAGCCATGGCCAAGCCCGTCACTAAGTGGTCGACCATGGTGATGGATAGCTCTTCCGTGTTGCGGGTTCTGCGGCGCGCCGCGAAGATTGCCGGAACTCCCCCGATGGGTCCGGTCTACGTTTGTCTGCCGATGGACATCCTTGACGAGCCAGGAGTTGAGAATGTCTATCCCACTACGCTTCCCTCAACTCGTGTAGTTCCGGAGCGAAGCCAGGTCCGCGAAGCAGCCAAGATGCTCGCGGGCGCTTCCCGCCCCATGATTTTTGTTGGCGACGGCATCGCGTTTTCCAACGCTCAGGAAGAACTTGCCCGGGTCGCCGAAATGCTGGGCGCGGAAGTGTGGGAGGCCGATGCTGGCGAAGTGAACATGTCCTACGGCCATCCGCTTTACCAGGGAAGCACCGGGCACATGTTCGGATATAGCAGCCTCCCGACGACCACCAAGGGCGACGTGAACCTGGTGTGCGGCACCTACATGTTGCCGGAAGTGTTCCCCGAATTGGGGAGTATTTTCGCCGAGGGTGCCAAGGTCATTCACATCGACCTGAACGTGTACGAGATCGGCAAGAACCATCGCGTCGATCTGGGGCTGCTCGGCGATCCGAAGCTGTCGCTGGCGGCGCTTGCCGAAGAACTGGAATCGTCGCAGTGGCCTGACCTGAAGCAATCGGCCAAGGCCCGCTCCGAGAAACTAGCGCGCCAAAAGGAAGCTAAGCGCAATTCTGAGTTCGAGAAAGACAAGCAGGTGCGCGGTGCCGTTCCCATGCACATGGCGCGTTTCATGGAAGAGCTCGCGCCCCAATTGCCGGACGACGCCATAATCTTCGACGAGGCACTGACGAACTCTCCCGCCGTGTCCCGATACTTTGTGCCCAAGAAAGGCGGGCAGTATTTTCTGACCCGCGGAGGCTCTCTCGGAGTGGGCATTCCCAGCGCTATCGGAGCCCAGCTGGCAAATCCCGGCAAAACGGTGTTCGGGTTCACCGGCGATGGCGGGTCGATGTACACGATCCAGGCGCTCTGGACCGCTGCCCGCCACAAGATTGGCGCCAAGTTCGTCGTTTGTAACAACCACTCTTATCGTCTGCTGCAGCTTAATGTTTCCGCTTACTGGAAGGAACGCGGCATTCCCCAACATCAGTTTCCGCTCAGCTTCGACCTTTCCAAACCGGAATTGCAGTTCGCCGGCATGGCGCAAGCCATGGGGGTGCCAGCGACGCGGGTCGAGAAACCGGAACAGATCAAACCTGCCATACGCGAGGCTCTCGCTACCGAGGGGCCTTATCTGATTGAACTTGTTCTTGAAGGAGAGACACGTCCGGATCTGATTGGCGTCAGATGTGGGCAATAGTGTCGGAAATCAAAAAGGGGGAGTTATGTCTACAGTTCGCCAGATGCAGCCTTCATTGACGCCGCGGGAAATCTCAGATTTCGCCGCCCAATGGTACCGTAAGCTCGATGTTCACGCGCCCATGGTCGAGGTCCTTCCGTTTCTAGCCGACGACGATTTGGTGATGAAATTTCCGGAAGCGACAGCCAAGGGTTGGGCTGGCTTCGAAAGCTGGTATCAACGCGTCATCCGTATCTTCTTTGACGAAGTTCACACCGTCAAAGAGTGCACGCCGAAAATCACTGGGAACGAGGCGGAAGTGCACGTCGTGGTGCAGTGGGAGGCCAGTGTATGGAATCCCCCAGCCGCCACTTCGGCGCGCATCAAACTGGACGCGGACCAGACATGGAAGGTTCGGCGTTCCGATCGCACTGGCGGCCTCGAAGTCACGTTGTATACCGTCAATGGTCTCAACTATCACCCTGGCTCGGCCAAACTGTAGTCGAGAGGAGAACCTAATGCCAGAAACACTCACGCAGCGTGTAGAAAAGGGCGTTCCCGATAGTCCGCTGGGGCGCTTTTACCGGGAGCACATAGACCTGATTCTCAAGAAAGATATCGAAGGGATACTCAACCAGTACACCCCCGACGCCCTGCTGATCAGCAGTTTTTCCGGCGATCGCAAGCCCCTGTACTTCAAGGGAAGAGAGCAGTTGCGCGAACATTTTAAGGGAATTCTCGGCCTGAAGGGCTTGCAAGTCGAGATTGCGTTCTGGGGCGAAACCCCCGACGCGCTGATGATCGTAGAAGCCATCGAGATAACTACCGATCAAGGCACCGCCAAGATGCGCTTCGCCGACAGTTGGGTGCTGAAGGGCGGCAAGATCGCAATTCATTTCGCCGGAATGACGCAGTACCCGGATGGATCCGTCGCTTAGGAACGGGGGATATCAAGAATGGCGCAGCCTAAAAAGGTCGCTGTCCTCATCGAAAGCGACTTCTACGAAAAGGAAATTTTCTACTACGAGCACCGCTTCCCCGAGGAGGGCATGGAAGTTCACTTCCTGTCCCGCCTCTGGGGACAGCCGAGGATCACGTTTAAAGGCCACGAAGAACACTATCCATTCGAGTGCCATGAGAGTTTCGAGAACATGAGCGACGAGGAACTGCGAAGCTATTCCGCGGTGATTGTGCCCTCCGGGATCGTCTCCGACCGGCTGCGCTGGACGGAAGACATTCGCAAATTACCTCCCGCAGTCGAGTTCCTGAAGCGTGCGTTCGCCGAGAAGAACATGATCAAGGGCATTATCTGCCACGGGCTGTGGCTGGTCTCGCCCGTGCCGGAATTGGTCCGCGGGCGGCACATTGTGGCGCACAACAACCTGCTCGGCGACGTGAAGAACTATGGCGCCATTTACGAAGACAAAGACGTGGTGGTGGATGGCGATCTGGTGACCGGGCGAACCGGAGGACATTGCCATCTATTTGCCCGCAAGATCATCGACATGATCTCCTCGGGCCGTGCCGCTGGGAGTGCCGCTAATGACTAGTGTTGCCTTCAATCATATTGCACTTAACTGCAAGGATCCGATTCTGATTGAGCGCTTTTACACGAAGCACTTCGGCTTTCGTCGCAGTCGGGTGTATTTGCCCGGGCCTGGTCAGGTAGTTGTGATCAAGTCCGGGCCGCTCTCCCTCGAACTATTCCCTGCGAAGGGCGACCGCCCCTCCCCAGTTGAGCGGGACGGGACGGAATATCCCGGTATCCGGCACGTTGCCTTTCTCGTGGACGATCTCGACGCCAAGTTAGCCGCGATGGGAGCGGAAGCGAAGCTGTCGCTCGGACCGCTCGACATGGGCCAGTTCATACCGGGCATGCGAGTGGCATGGCTCGCCGATCCGGAAGGCAACATCGTGGAACTGAACCAGGGTTATGTCGACGAGCCCAATCCGCCCGCGCTCGCTTGAGCGCGCGACGGCACGCGGGCGGTCGTGACAGCAGGAGTAGCGCCTCAGCGAAATGCAATCCGGCCACGCAAGATTGCTGACTCTTCGCGAGCATTTTAGAGTTGTAGCCAGATGGCTTTCGAACCAGCCCCAAGCCGCCATTGCGGTGGTGGTGACGGCCATCGGTCTGGGGCTCTTCGCCTATTCCGGAATCGGCGGCAACCAGCGAGCCGGCTTTCTGTTTCTCCAGGACATCGAGCAGCGCACGCTCGACCTTCGCTTTGCCCTGCGCGGCAAGCGCGCTGCCGATCCTCGCATCGTCATCGTTGGCATTGACGACAAGACGCTGCAGACGATCGGTTCCTACCCCCTGCCGCGAAGTAACTACGCTCTTCTGGTGCGTCAGTTGAAACTGAGCGGAGCAAGCGTTGTTGGCTTCGACGTAACCTTCCCCACGGCAGCCAGCAGCGAAGCGCTTGACGTCCTCGCCCGCTTGCGCAGCGAAATCGGGCCCTCCGCGCCCGCGGAGCTGCAAAACAAACTTCTCCAGCTCGAGCAGCAATCCGATGTCGACGCCCAGTTTGCGGCCGCCCTCAAGGACGCGGGAAACGTGGTTCTCGGCCATCTTTTTCTGAGTGCCGAAGCTTCCAAGTTCTCCGACCCCAAGCAGGCCGAAGCCTATTTCAACATCGTATGGGCCAAGTCCTTCCCTCAGGTCCTGAAGGTCAAATCCGGCAATCGCGATTTCGATCTCAGCCAGGCATGGATTCAGGCGGGAGGGCCGGTGGCCGCTGGAGTAGAAGCCAACCTTCCAAAACTGGCCGAAGCCGCCGCATCTTATGGTTTCTTCAACATCACTCCCGATGCCGACGGCACGATTCGCCGGGCGCTGTTCGTGATTCGCTACCAGGACCAGGATTTCTTCCCGTCGCTGGACTTGCAAGTCCTGCGGCAATACGAAAGCATTCCCGACCAGCAAATCGCAGCGTACATCGGGGCGGATGGCATCGAGCGCATTCAGTTTGGCGATCACGACCTGCATCCCTGGCAAGATAGCAGTGCTCTGATCAACTACACTGGCCCCTATCACTCCTATCCGCACTACTCGATGGTGGACGTACTCCGCGGGACGCTGCCCGCGGATGCGTTTCGCGACAAAATTGTTTTGGTTGGCGGTACCGCGCTGGGCATCGGCGACCTGCGCAACACGCCGCTTGACAAGCAAGGCGCCGGTTACATGGGCGTAGAGATCCATGCCAACATCATCGACAATCTGCTGCACAGCGCCGAGCCGCATCGCACTTTTCTCATCCGCGGCTTCAACGAAGAGATGGTCGACATCGCTTTCATTCTCTTTTTCGGCATTGGGCTGGGACTCTGGTGCGGCCGCTCGCGTCCTCTGAAGTCAACGCTCACCGCCATGGCAGTGCTGGCCGCGTTCTCCGGGTTCGTCTACTACGGTTTTGTACACTGGGGGCGCTGGTACAGCTTCGTGGTACCGGCGGCGACGCTGCTGGCCTCGTATGCTTCCATCACCAGCTTTCGGGTGATTCATGAAGAACGCGAGAAGCGGAAAATCCGCAGGACATTTTCTCAATATATCTCACCCGGGGTCATCGAACTGATCGAGAAGGATCCGCATGAGTACATTCGTCCCGGAGGCGAAGTCAAGGACCTGACGGTGATGTTCAGCGACATTCGTGATTTCACCACGCTCTCCGAGGGCCTGACACCGGACGAATTGGTTAATCTGCTGAATCAATATCTGTCCGTGATGACCGACATTCTGTTTCGCCATCTGGGCACACTCGACAAATACATCGGCGATGCCATTATGGCGTTCTGGGGATCGCCTTATCCGCAGCCGGATCATGCCTTACGCGGTTGTCGTTGCGCCGTGGAGATGATCGCCGGTCTGGAAGAACTGAACCGCAAGTGGGCGGAGCAGGGGCGGCGCCAGATCGCAATCGGCATCGGACTGAACACCGGCCCGGTGAACGTCGGCAACATGGGGTCGGACAAGCGCCTGGCATGGACCTGCATGGGAGACAACGTCAATCTGGCTTCTCGTCTGGAGGGCATGACGAAGGAATATCGCAACCGCGTGATCATCAGCGAATTCACTCATGCCCAGGTGTCGGATCAGTTTGTCACGCGCGAAGTCGACCGCATCCGGGTGAAAGGAAAGAAAAAGCCGGTGGTGATTTACGAGTTGCTGGCTCCGATTTCCGAACGCCATACCTATGAAGCGCTGCTGACCAAGTACAATGCGGCGCTTGACGTATACCGCAGCCAGAATTGGCTGGAGGCCGCCGGAGCGTTCGGCGAGTTGCTGATTGCCTACCCGGATGACGGTCCCACCCAGATCCTGCTGCAGCGCAGCGTGGAATTCCTAGAGGAGGCGCCGGAGCCCGGCTGGGACGGCGTCTATGTGATGAAATCGAAATAGTTTTAGTCGCGGTATGCACCTTGAGTTTTCATCGGTCTCAGCCTTCGCGCCAAGGCAACGCTAAATACCCACTGGAAACGCATTAGAGAGCCTGCAAGACACCGGAAAGGCGAGAATGAAGTCAGGGTCGGGAAACCCCGGAACGCGGGAGATGTGCTCTTACGCGAGATTCTCTCACTCGCCTCATCCCGCATACGGCTGCCCAACACGTATCCTTATTATTATTAATTATTATTATGCGTTGTTATGCGCCCCGGCCGCGATACTGGATGACCAGCATGGTGATGTCGTCGCTCTGGTGGGCTTCTCCGACAAAACTGCCCATGTCTTCCAGCAACGCCTTGATAATCCCCTCGCTGTCGGCTGTATGCCCAGTCCGCAAAAGGGTTTTTTCAATCGCTTCCGCCCCGAAGAGCTCGTGGTCAACGTTCATAGCCTCGGTCACTCCATCGGTATAGAGAACCAGAGTGTCGCCTGGGTTCAGTTGCATTGTGCCACTTGTAAACTCTT
The DNA here is from genome assembly GCA_050013295.1 of Terriglobales bacterium. Classification (GTDB taxonomy): domain Bacteria; phylum Acidobacteriota; class Terriglobia; order Terriglobales; family Acidobacteriaceae; genus Acidiflorens. The sequence continues at coordinate 10,751 of JBEKFN010000007.1, read as the reverse complement.
GGCCCGGCATGAAGCCCAACACGATGCCGCCGACCTTCTCCACCTTCAGTACCGCACCCGAAGGTTGCACGATAAACGGGGGCTCGTGCCCCGCGTCAGCATATTCGACCAGTCCCGTACGCAAATCGAGAATGCCGGCGAGGGCGGTAACGAACATCTGCTGGGGATTGCTTTCGCAAAGGAACTGATTGACTCTGGCCATCGTGGGCCCAATCGCATCCGGCGAAGCGATGGCCGACATCTTGAACGCGGTGCGCGTCATGGCCATGAACAGCGCTGCCGGAATTCCTTTGTCGGAGACGTCCCCGATAATAAAGCAGATTCGATCCTTGTCCAGGGGGAAGAAGTCGTACAGGTCGCCGCCCACTTCGTACGTCGGAATGATGGTGGCGAAAATGTCCACCTCTTTGAACTCCGGAAGCGCGGGGAAGTCCTTGGGTACGAGACCCATCTGTATCTCTTTGGCCAGTTCGAGAGACTTCGTCACGATCTGCGATTGCAAGTACAGGTCGACCATTTCGGCGCGCTTCAGGGCGATGCCGAGATGAACGCAAATGGCGTCGAGAAACTCCTCGTCGCCCTTTGTGAACACCCCGCCTTTCTTGTTCAAAGCCTGCACCACGCCGATGAGGACTCCGGCTTGATCGATGATCGGCATGGAGAGGATGGACCGCGTCCGGAATCCCGAGGACTTATCGAACACCGGATTGAACCGGCTGTCGTTGTAGGCATCCGGGATGTTGATGGTCTGCCGGATCTTGGCGGTTGTGCCCGCGATCCCGAAGCCAAAGAGCACGCGAATCTCTTGCGCGCCCACTCCCTCTGCCACTCTGCTAACCAGTTGGTCGGGTTTCCTGCGATCCACCAGAAACAATGTGGTTCTCTCCGCCTGCATCGCCCGCGTGACTTCGGATACGATCAGCTGGAGTAATGGGTCGAGTCGAATCTCAAGACCGAGCGATTTAGAGATCCGCAGCAAGATCTCCAGCTTGCCGTGGTCGTCCAACACGGTCGGCGTCGGCGCGGGCTTGGCGGCTTCAGCGGCCGGCTTCAAATGGACAATGAAACGGTGGACGTTCTCCAACTCCGTAGATTGGTACTGAAGATCGTCGACACCGTCCTTAGCCAACATGATTCCCAATCCGCCTATCGGACGATCCGACAACTCCTTCAAAAGCCCTTCGTCGTCCGGTTCCTTGTGAAGATTGGGATCGTAGGATTTTCCGTGGTCCAAGAGCTCGATGACCAGACGATTTTCTTCGTTCTTGGCAGCGATCGAGATGTCGCCTTGAAGTCCCGCTTCTTCATATCCGTGAACGACCACGTTGGTGGCGATCTCATCCACGGCCAGTAACAAGTTGTAGGTTGCGGTGTGGTCAAGACCCGCCGTGTCCGCCGCGGCCTTCACGTAATCTCGAATCGGACTTAGAGCGTCCAGATTCCCCGGAAGCGTAAGTGCGTCCATGTTTGAGCCCCCGTTCTAGGCGCTGGCAGGCTCAACATCAGTCACGAACACGCCATCGTAGAAGCCGGTCTTGTGCAGCGTATCCACGATGGCGGGTTGCGGCTTCACCAGGTAGATTTTCAAATTCGGCTGCTTCTGTTTGGCGAAAATGAGGATCCGCAGTCCCGCCGAAGCCATGAAGGTTAGCTTCTCCACCTGCAGGACCAACTGCGCCGGCTTGCCGGCTAGGATCTTGTCTACGGTCTCGCGCAATTTGGGGGCAGTGCTTCCGTCCAGCTCTCCCGAGAGAGCGATGCGCGCTGTGTTTGCGTTAACCGTCGATTGGATGTCCAGTGCCATTATGATTTCTCCCTTGTTAACCGCGTTCCTTTACGCGACCAGAACCATGATGGATCGGCCGCCCACGATCACTTCGGCGGAGTCCACCCGCGGACCGCCTTCGCTGTCGTAGATGTCTTCAGGCGACCGCATTGAAGTGTTGATTGCAACCCTCCAGCTCTTTCCGTCTGATGCCGGGGGGACCTGGAACGGCAGCCCATCCCAGTACATGTTGATCGCGACGTAAATGTCATTATCCTGTGGGGTGGCGTGCTTCCCGCATAACAGATAGGCCAGAACTGTGCTGGCGCCTCCCCAATCCGGTTGACCGACGCGGGTACCGTGGAAGCCGATGTCCGGTTTGCCGCTTCCCACGTAATCACGATGCTCGAAGAACCTGTTGCCACGGAGCACGGGGTGCGCATGCCGAAAGGCGAGGAGCTTGGTGAAGAAGCGGAGCAGCTCCTTTTCTTTTTCCACGTTCCGCCAGTCCAACCAGCTCACGGCATTGTCGTGACAATAACTGTTGTTATTGCCACCTTGCGTATGGCCCATTTCATCGCCCATGAGCAGCATGGGTACACCGCGGCTGAGGAAAAGGAGGGTCGCCGCGTTCCTCATCTGTTGACGACGAAGAGCGTTCACGCCGGGGTCGGTGGATTCTCCCTCCCATCCGCAGTTCCAGCTATTGTTATCGTTGGCGCCGTCGTTGTTCCATTCGCCATTGGCCTCGTTGTGCTTGCCATTGTACGAAACCATGTCGCGGAGTGTGAATCCGTCGTGGCAGGTGAGAAAATTCAAGCTTGCCGTCGGACCTCTGTACCAGTACAAATCCGGAGACCCTTGGATTCTATTGGAGATCTCGCCGACCATCCCGAGCTCGCCCTTGATGAATTTCCGAACCGAGTCGCGATACTTACCGTTCCATTCCGCCCATCGTCCGTAAGCGGGGAATGACCCAACCTGATACAACCCACCGGCGTCCCAAGCTTCGGCGATCAGCTTGCACTTGCTGAGGACCGGGTCGTAGGCCAGCGATTCCAGCAACGGGGGATTCGACAGCGGCGCCCCATTCTGATCGCGTCCCAGAATGGACGCAAGATCGAAGCGGAATCCATCGATGTGGTATTCCGATGCCCAGTAGCGCAGGCAATCGAGCACCATGTTACGAACTACCGGATGGTTGCAGTTCAACGTGTTGCCACAACCGGAGAAGTTGTAGTAGTAACCTTCCGGGGTCAGGATATAGTAAGTTCGGTTGTCGATGCCCCGGTAGGAGATATAAGGACCTCGCTGGTCGCCTTCAGCGGTGTGGTTGAAGACCACGTCGAGCATGACCTCAATCCCGGCGCGATGCAGTTCCTTGATGAGGTTCTTCAACTCATCCACCTGCATGCCCAGGCGTCCCGTGGCCGCATATCCGGCCTTCGGCGCAAAGAACCCGACCGTGCTGTATCCCCAATAGTTGAGCAGCAGTTCCCCAGTTTCGGGGTGCCGCCGGTTGTTCTCCCATTCGTCGAATTCGTAAATCGGCAGCAACTCGAGGCAGTTGACGCCCAGGGATTTCAGATAGGGAATCTTCTCGAGAAGTCCCGCGAATGTGCCTGGCGCCGAGACCTTCGAGGAGGGATCCGCCGTGAAACCACGGACATGCGCCTCGTAAATGATGAGATCTTTCGTGGGAATCTCAAGGGGTGTATCCCCCTCCCAGTCGAAGTCGTCGAACGAGAGACGAGCGCGATGCTGGTAAATGTCGTTCCAATCTGGCTCTTCGCGCCACACGTCGCGTCCCCCCAGCACTCTCGCGTAGGGATCGCTGAGGATCTTGGTCTTATCAAAGCGCAGTCCCGTCGCGGGATCCCAAGGACCTGAAAAGCGGAATCCGTATTCCAGAGTCTCGTAATCCAAGTCGAATACGATGATGGAATAGACATCGCCGATGCGGAATTCCCGAGGGAATTCGATTTCAGCAAATGGCCGTGGTTCGTGTTTGTTAAACAGCACTAAGGTGCAGGAATCGGCCGAACTGGAGAAGACTGAGAAATTGACTCCATTCGGAACAATGGTGGCTCCGAAGGGAAGCGGCCGACCCCGCCGGAAGCGAATGCCGTTCGCCTCGTGAGTGGGATAAAAATCGATGCGTTCTTCTGTGGCCAGGCTCATGGAATTGTCAAGCTATCAAACAATGTCGGACTCACGCTACCGCCTGCTTCGCCTCTGCCTCCGAATTCGCTAGCGTGAAGAAGTTCAGGAACCCGGTGTGGGACATCACGGTTCGAATATCTTCGGAGACTCCAACCAGCACGAGCTTGCCTTTCCTTCCGGAAATCTCGCGGTATAGCAACAGCAACAGGCGCAAGCCGGCGCTGGACAGATAGTCAACCTTGGTAAGATCCAGGATCAGCCTAGAGTTCGCGGCCAGAAACGGACGCAACTGCTCCCGCACTTCGGGTGCAGTCTTGCCGTCCAAACTGCCTTCCAGCCGAGCCGTTCCAATACCGTTCGCTTCTGAGGTTTCGAGGTTCATAGGCTGCCTGCTTACTGTTCCAGCCACTGCGTTGGCGCGATCTTCACTTTCACGGTCTGCCGCTTGTCCGAAGCAGGCAGTTTCACCGTCAAGGCGTTGGCGTCGTAATCCTTATGAGCCTTCCCGTCGATCCAGCATCCCTCGATGCGAACGCTGCCCTTCGGCAGGATATCCGGGGACACGCGCAGAATGTTATCGGGAAATCCCCCCGGATACGGCTTGAAGAAGAACTCCATGGGTTGGCGCGTAACCAGCAGGTTCGTGTACACAGCGGAGAGGAAGCACAATTCCATCGAGTGATATGCGCTCATGGAATGGCTGCCCTTGAAGCGCTCCGTGCCGACCAGGTACGGCAGACCGTTGCCGAGAACGTTGAAGTACACGCCGCCGTCATCGTGGTCCAGGAAGAAGGCATTGTAGAAGGCAGCGGACTCACGCCCCATGCGCTGGTAGAATTCATCCTTCAAGATACCGTGCAGAATCATGTACGCCAGGATGGCTTGCTCCTGCTGCCACCAGGCCTTCCTATCGTGCCATGCGAAGCGGGGATGCTTGCCGTCCGGCTTGATCACGCGCTCCACCACATCGTACCAGCCGCAGCGTTGCCGATCGCTGCCCGCTGCCGGCATCAGCTCGGCAATCTTGCGCGCCAGCTCCACGTACTCGCCCTTGTGCTTCAACGAGTCCATGCGCATGAGGTTCCAGGCGATCTTCAGGTTATGTCCGACCACGGCACGGTTCTGCTGCCATCCCCAGGTTTGATCGTGGCTCCAGTCCTCGTGGAACTTCTCGTTTACGAAGGGGCTGTTTTCGTAATCCGGAAAATACTTCGCGATGGTGTCGAAAGTGTATTCGAGGAAGTCGCCGTACGCCGGATTGCCCGTAGCTAGATACAAGTTGACCAGGTAGGCTGGTGCGTGGTCGCCGACCGAATTCCAGTTTTTGCGGGCCCGGTTATGAGCCAGGGATTCGTGCCGCGGGTTGAGTTCGACCGGATCAATGTGCGAGAAATACCCGCCCTTCTCGTTGTCCTTGTACTTCTCAAATATCTTGACCGTCTTCTCGATGTCCCACATGATTTTCGGGTCGCCCGTCAGACGGTAGGTCATGGTGGGGCCAGCGAGCGCGTAGATCTGCTCATACATCGGAATCGAATACTGGTCGTCGCCGAATTCCGAGGTGAGCAGCTTCGTTTCTTTGTCGCCTTCGACCCTGATGCCGTGATACCAGTACACGATGTCTTCATCCTGGTCGTAGAAACGCATGTGATCGCGCAGGTATAGGGAACCCTTTTCGGAAGCTTCCAGAAACGCCTCGTCGCCGGTCATCATGTAAGCCGTCGAGAGACCGTAAATCATGCGGCTGACGGTGTCGGTTTCCTGGAGGAAGTCCCCCTTCTTGGTTCCGGAGAGTTGCAGCATCGTCCGGTAGTTGCGGTAATTAATCTGCTCGTCGGGGTGGTTGAACTGCCACTTCAGATAACACTTGCCGATCGAACGCGACTGATTGATCCACCAATTCGGCTCCTCATGGCGGTATACACCGGGTCCATTACCCGGGAAGACCAGCCACTGCGCTTCGAACCGTCCCGTTTCGCCTGCCGGGTAGAAAGTGCCGTAAGCGAAGACGAACTGGCGCTGTAGCGCCAGGAGCCTGGGCATATCGCCCGTCGCATCCTGATAGGACTCCGACAGGTTGTAGCCGTAGCGCGCAAACGTGTTGGAATTCAGATAGACGGCGAATTCCCGATCGTCGGAAGTGCGCAGGGTGAAACTGCTCTCGCGAGAGTTGTACGAACTGACGTATCCCGCTATGGTATCGGAAAACGTGAAGTCGACGTTCATTCTAAGATCCTCATCTTAAGCTCACTGGTCTTCCCCGCCGCCAATGGTATTCCGAGCGAGGGTTTCTTCATAAAATCGAAGCCATCAGCCAACAGGGATCAAAGTTTCACACGCCGGCGACCTGCCCTTCGACCCCCAACGCTGCAATTGCGCCACAATCCCCGTTCGCATCCAAGCTGGCGAAGCTACCACGGGCTGAAAATAGTGTCAAGCCGTTGTACATGATGGTGACGTTGAGGAGTGTCACGCACATCCTGAACCAGAACAACTGTGTCGTTCGACACAAGAGTTATTTAACGGTCATGCGAACGAGCGAGATGAGTGTATACTACCGGCGGCTTTTGAAGTCAAGAAGGAAATACCGGCTAGGAGGATCCATTCATGGCGCGCTCGAAATCCGCCGGGAGTAGCAAGCGTAAAGATGAACGGGTCGCCAACCATGCGGCCTTAGTGCCGCCCGTGACCGCCGAGGCCGTAACAGAACCCTTGCAGGGTAACGAGGCACGAGAAGCGTCGAAACGGCAAGTGATGAAGACCGATTCGCGGGCCAGCGTTGTGCCCATCAATCTGGAAGATGAAATCCGCCGCCGGGCTTATGAACTTTCCCAGCATCGCGGGTTTGCATCAGGACACGAAACTGAAGACTGGCTGCGTGCGGAAAACGAAGTTCTGCAGCGTTGCCGTCAGTAGAGCGTCTCCGGCGGCATCGCGCCGTGGGGAATGGACCCAAGAAACGCAGCCGAACGGTTGCTCTGTTTGCCGATGTGTCCCAGGTCGGAGCCGCGCCGGATCGCGCTCCTCCCGACATCGACGGGATAGATAGATGGTTATCAGGTCGGCAGCGCAGGTCGGCAGCGAGAGGTCCGGCTCTAACGAGTTGGCGGCAGGAGAAGTGTCGCAAAAAGTGGGGGCAAATGGCGGAATTTCGGCAATGCTGGTACGGAGCGCATACCGCTTCGGCGCACTCCAAATGAAAATCTTTTCAGGCTACCGCGAGCGGGCGAGATGGTATATACTGCCTCCCACTTTTTGAAGTCGAAAGGGAGAGTTGTGCTGGATTCGAGCCCGTTGCTTAAGTCACTGCTGTCGATTTCGCTGTCTCTACTTCTGGCTGCAACGCCACTGTATGCGGCTTCAGCCGATACCCAAACCGCTGGAGAAGTGAAGGCGCTCATTCCCGCCGCGTCGCGAAATGCCCAGCCGGTGAACGTCAAAGACAGCCTCAACTGGAATGATCTGCTGAAAACTGACGCTCAAGGACGTTTGCGGGCCGGGCTCATCGCCGGCTCCATTCTCAGTCTTGGCTCCAATAGCGAGCTCCAAGTCGTGCAGCACGATGCCGTCTCGCAGCAAACCTCGATCGTAGTGAACTATGGAAAGTTGCGCAACCAGGTGAACAAGATCACCAAGCCGGATGGCAAGTACGAAGTTAGAACGCCGAACGCGGTGATCGGAGTAATTGGAACTGATTTCTACGTCGGCTATGAAAACGCTAAGACCACAGTGATCTGCTACGCGGGCAAAGTTCTGGTTACTCCCGCATCCGGGGCGAAGGTAGTCAAAGGCGACAACAAAAAGAAGGAGTCGGCAGCCATCATCCTTCTTGCGGGCCAGATGGTTGTCATCGGAGACGACACCCCGCCCGGAGGGTTCATCGCAATGTTGACTCCAGGGCCGGTGGCCGAGGCGGGCATACAGGACACCAACGTTCCCGATCAGCCGGTGAGCGCGAGCAATGCACATCACCGGCGGCGAAAAGTTTTGATCCCCATAATAATTGCTGGTGGATTGGGACTGGGGTTGGGGTTCGCGGGTTTTTCGGGCGGTGGCAGCCGCAATGGCAGCGGCAGTGGCACCCAGCCAACCACACCAATCGATCTTACCAACCAGTTTGGCACAGTTAATCTCACTAACACCGGAATCGTATCCAAAGGGTCGGAACTTGGGAGTTACAACGGGGTTGTAGCGCCTCCTAATAAATCGCTGGGCACGGTGAGCTTTTCGGCGAGCACGTTCACGGGCGCCAACATCCTCACCGGCGGAACGTTTTCCGGCGCGGGGTCGATCTTTAGCGTGGCTAGTGGCGCCGCGAATTATGGTCAACCCCCAAAAGGAAACATCTTCACTGGTTCGTTCGTCGGGCCTGTTTCCTGGACGCTGGTCAGCCAAACTGGTAAGTACACCGATAACTTTACGCTATCGGGCGCGATCAATGGAATGTTGTACACGGGCAGCAACGTAACCGGGACCGCAACGCAAAACATCACTGTGTATACGAATCAGTGGACCCAGGATCATGAGGGATTGATCGCTCTCGGCAAGGTCCACCTGAATGTTCCGGACGCGAGCAAAATGGGAGTGCCCGGCAAGGGATCGAGGGCCGCGGGCAGAGGCACGCGCCGCCAGCTCTTTGGCTGGACATTTGTGTGGTAAGTTGACTTAATGAACCTCCAGGTCAAGTTCAGCCTGATCTTTCTGCTCGTCTTTGGAGTGCAACTCGGGGTGGCAGGTTATGTCTGTGATGGGTTCCTGCAGAGCAGCGCTCGCGATCAGGTGATTCGCCAGGCACGACTGATGATGGAATCGAGTCTGGCGACGCGCACCTACACCGATGAGCAGATCAAGCCTCTAGTACATCGGAATGATCCCGCATTTCATCCCCAAATTGTCCCGGCGTATGCCGCCACCGAGCACTTCAACTACTTCCGCAACGCCTACCCGGAATACAGCTACAAGGAGGCAACGCTAAATCCTACCAACCCGCGCGACCGTGCCGTGGAGTGGGAAGCGGACATCGTAAACTTCTTCCGCAACAATCCGGATAAAAAGGATTTCTCCGGAGAACGCGACACTCCCATGGGACGCTCGCTGTACTTGGCACGCCCCATCAAAGCCCTTGCCCCCTGCCTTGTCTGCCACAGCACGCCGGAAGCGGCTCCCCCCAACGTGGTGAAGGTCTATGGAAGCACGAACGGTTTTGGCTGGAAGGAGAACGAGATCATTGGCGCCCAAATCGTCAGCGTTCCCCTGGCATTGCCCATCCGCATGGCCAATGCCGCTTACCGGAAGCTGATGACGTCCCTGGTCTTGATCGCAATCGTGACACTGCTGGTCTTGAATCTTGCGCTGCATTTTGCTGTGATCCGGCCGGTGCGCAGGTTTTCCGTGATGGCCGACGAGATCAGCAAGGGCAACCTGGACTTGCCGGAACTGCCCGCCAGCGGCAAAGACGAGATCTCGATCCTCGCTGGGTCCTTCAATCGGATGTTCCGTAGCCTGTCCAAGGCGATAAAAATGCTGAATCGAAACTAGATCGAGTGGACAATTTCTCCAATCCCGACCGCACCTGGATGTGCAGCATCCTTTTCCTGGACATCGTCAACTACTCCTCCCAGTCTGTGCAATTGCAGATGGAATGGAAAAGTCGATTCAACCGTTACTTGGAAGCGGCCCTGAGCGATGTGCCGGAACCGGAGCGCGTCATCCTCGACACCGGCGACGGCGCGGCGATCTGCTTTCTTGGCGGCCCGGATACAGCGATGGCTCCGGCCTTGAAGCTGCGCAGCTCTTTTATCGAAGACGAGCGCGCCCAGCCATCCGCGTTGCTGGTCCGCATGGGAATCAACCTGGGGCCGGTGAAGCTGGTGCAAGACATCAACGGGCGCCCGAATGCGCTCGGGGATGGCATCAACGCAGGGCAGCGCGTGATGAGCTTCGCGGCAGACAACCAGATCCTGGTATCGCGCTCCTTTTATGAGGTCGTGAGCTGCCTTTCCGCCTCCTACGGGCCGATGTTTCACTTTGTAGGCGCCAGGAAAGACAAACACGGGAGAGAACACCTGGTGTATCAACTCGCGCCCGCCGGCGAGGGGGCACCCCCACCGAATGTGTCCGTAATGGCTGAGTCGTCCGCGTCAACCGCACCGCCGGCCCAATTCGATGCGGCAGCACTGGACCGCCTTGAGGCCCTGCTCGTGCCTGTCCTGGGTCCCATAGCGCGCCACGTGATCCAGGACATCAGCCGGAAACATGCCAACCTGGCAGACCTATGCTCTGAACTGGCGACCAACTTTGCCGGCAACCAAGAGCGCACGAAGTTCTTGGAGCAATGCCGGCAGCAGTTTGGACTGATAGTTCCACCCGCCTCGAGCCTGGCGACCAAAGCGCCACCGCCGGCTGAGCCGGCTTCGGGCGTGGTGTGGGAACCGGCAATGTTGGAAAAGACCAAGAGGGAACTCGCGGTTTACATCGGTCCCATGGCCAAGTTCATTGTCGATTCCACGGCCAGTGAGGTGCATACGGTCAAGGATTTCTACGATGCGCTTTGCAGGGAAATACCTTCCAACCGGGACCGCGAGCTCTTCTTGTCGCGCTGCAAAGCCGGTATCTAAAGCCCGGTCTTCCGCGCGATCGCGCGGCCGGGCTAGAAGCGCATGTTGGTCCCCACCACGATGTCGAAACACCTGGGGCTGAAACCCGCGGAATGAGCGCCGATGAACTTCGCCCAGACCTCCTTGGATTCCGTCACCTTGTAGTTGACGAAGGAGAACAGAGTTTCGGTCGGATCGAACCGCCCGGTATTGGGGAATACTCCATC
>JBEKFN010000006.1:0-26699 GCA_050013295.1 Terriglobales bacterium | reverse complement strand
CGGAGCCGGTGCGACGGTGACGCCCGGTGCCGGACTCCCGTTCCGCATTGACCACGACGAAAAGTTCAACGAGACAACCCACGTGCAATACCAGCCGTGGAAGCGTGGCCCGTGGATCGGCGGCAACTGGCGGTATGACAGCGGACTGGTGGCCGGCAACGCGCCTTGTTACGGGAGTCCAAGCAACGGCAACGATTGCCCGCAGTCGATGCTACCCAACGGGCAACCCGTCTTAATCAGCGGGCAACCAGCCGTCCTGATGCAAGATGTTTTCGGAAACCCCCTGAGCGCCGATCAGGAGTTCCAGGCCGGGTTCTTCTGCGGATCTCAGCGTGCAACCCCGACCACGGCGCTGCCTTCTCCGTGCCTGGCATCGCAGTTCGGATCCAATCTTATAAAAGTGCCGGCCATCAATGCCGAGAACGACGACCGCAATCCTCCACGCATTGCGTCGCGCAACCTTTTTGATCTTGTCATGGGCGACGATAACCTGTTCAAAGGCGACCGTTACAAATGGAGTCTCACGCTTACCGCCATCAACATAACCAACAAGCTGGCGCTGTATAACTTCCTTTCGACGTTCAGCGGGACGCACTATGTGACGCCGCGCGCGCTGACGGCTCAGCTTGGGTTCCACTTTTAAGGTGATTCGGTGGAGCGCCGGGGACGGTCGAGGACGCCCGTCGCTCCACTGCAACCTGGGGTGGCGCCGCTGGCTCGATCCGCTTCAGTCTGGCGTAAGGCGCGGCGACAGCCGAGTCGCTAGGATGGAGGCGAGTTTGTCGGGTTCGGCGAGAAAAGCGTCGTGGCCGTGGGAGGATTCGATTTCACGGTAGATGCAATCGACGCCGCAGCTTCTAAGCTCACCCGCCAAGGATTGCACCTCGGAGGCTGGAAAAAGCCAATCGGAGGAGATGCCCACGAGGGTGACGCGGGCTTTGATGCGGCTATAGGCGTGGATGGATCCGTATTTCCGGACGGGGTCGAAGGTGTCCATGGTTTTCGTGATGCAGAGGTAGGAATTGGTATCGAACCTTTGAACGAATTTCTCTCCCTGATGATCGAGATAACCGCTCACATCGAAGCGAGCGTTCGGTTCGGCCCATGGATTTTCGCCGTTCCGGTTGGGATTGCGCCCAAAGCGGGTGCTGAACAACTCCGCCGACTTGTAAGAGCACATGGCAATCTTGCGTGCCAGGGCCAGGCCGAGAGCCGGCGGCTGGTCGCCGTAGTCTCCATTCTTCCACTTGGGGTCGAGGCGGATGACCTGTCGCTGCATGTGATTGAGGGCCAGTCCCATCGGCCCCAGCGGCGTCGCGGCGATGCTTACGCAGTTATCGACGCGGCCGGGGAAATCCATTGCCCACTGCAAGGCCTGCATGCCGCCAATCGAACCACCGATGACGAGTTGAATGCGATCGATTCCGAGGTGATCGAGAACCTCTCGCTGCGATCGGACAATATCGCCGACGGTGACCAGCGGGAAGTCCGGCCCATAGGTCCTTCCGGTGCTGGGGTTGATGGACTGTGGACCGGTCGAACCGTAACACGATCCCAGAATGTTGATGCAGATTACGCAATAGGGGTCGATGCTGAAGAAGTCATTGTCGGAAAACAGCTCGGGCCACCAATCGGCAACTTCGGCGGAGCCCGAGAGCGCGTGGCAGACGAGGACCACGTTGTCGCGGGCCACGTTGAGTTCACCGTACACGGCGTACTGAAGCGTCACCGGGCGGAGTTCGCCTCCGCATTCCAGGGCGAAGCCCTCCTGTTCAGCAAAGGAGTGCGTCGCTCGGACCGACGGAATGATGGTCGGCATTCTTTGTTGCTCCTACTTTGTTGCCCGTGGTGAAACTACAGAGCCAAAAACCAGCGCCTAAAACAGATTGCTGAAAAAGTCGTGTTTCGCGCCGCAGTCGCCCTCAGCGGCTGAAGCCGTCAATGAAAGTAAGCCACTTATCGCAGCGGTAAACCGCTGCGCCACCCAAAATCAAAGCGAGATCAGATTTTTTTAGCAATCTGTAAAGGCGCATTCGTAACACAACGCTTACGGTATGCTTGAAGGCATACCCTGATACAACATACCCTGAAACAGCATACCCTGATACAAATCGTACTCGCCCCACGGGCTGTTAGTCGCACTTACTTTGTCGTCCCTGCCTTTGGCGACAGGCCGGTTGCCTTCTCCAATCCCTGGGTCAGGTCGTCGACTATGTCGCGCAGGTCTTCGATTCCTACCGATAAGCGTACCAATTCTGGGGTAACCCCGGTATCCCTCTGTTCGGCTTCGGAGAGCTGTTGGTGGGTGGTGGACGCGGGGTGAATGACCAGCGATTTCGCGTCGCCGATGTTAGCCAGCAAGCTGAACAGGGACAGAGAGTTGATCAGCTTACGTCCCGCTTCGTAACCGCCCTTGATTCCGAACGTGACCAGCGATCCCGAGCCATTCGGCAGATACTTCTGCGCCCGCGCATAGTATTTGCTCGAAGGCAGGTCGGGATAATTGACCCAAACGACGCCGGGGTGGGTTTCGAGGAACTTGGCTACGGCAAGGGCATTCTCCGAGTGGCGCTGCATGCGGAGATGAAGGGTTTCAGTGCCCTGCAACAACAGGAAGGCATTGAACGGCGAGAGCGCCGCGCCGGTGTCGCGCAGACCCTGCACCCGGGCCTTGAGAATGAACGCCAGTGGTCCAAAGGCTTCCGTGTAGGAAATTCCGTGGTACGAGGGATCGGGTTCCACGAAGTCCGGGAAACGCCCCGATGCCTTCCAATCGAACTTCCCGGCATCCACGATCACGCCGCCGATGGAGGTGCCGTGCCCGCCAATAAACTTGGTCGCCGAATTGATGACAATATCGGCTCCCCATTCGATGGGACGAACCAGCGCCGGGGAGGCGGAAGTGTTGTCGATGACGAGAGGCACGCCGTTTTCGTGGGCGATGCGGGCCAGGGTCTCGATCTCCGCCACGTCGAGTTTCGGATTTCCGAGCGTCTCGGTGTAGACGGCCTTGGTCTTGGAATTGATCGCTTTCTTCAGGCCGTCGAAGTCGTCCCCATCGACGAAGCGCACCGCGATGCCCAGTTTCGGCAGCGTGTAGTGAAAGAGATTGTAGGTTCCGCCGTAAAGCGATGTGGTGGATACGAGCTCATCTCCGGCGGAGGCCAGCGTAATCGCAGCCAGGGTCTCGGCCGCTTGGCCGGAAGCGGTTGCCAATGCCGCAACTCCTCCCTCCAGTGCCGCGATTCTCTTTTCGAACACATCGGTGGTCGGATTCATGATCCGGGTATAGATGTTTCCGAATTCCTTGAGGGCAAACAGGCGCGCCGCATGGTCGGCATCGTCAAATACGTACGACGTGGTTTGGTAAATGGGCACGGCGCGAGACTTCGTGGTAGGGTCAACTTCCTGGCCAGCCTGAACGGCTAAAGTTGCAAAGTGCTGCTTTTTCCCGGCGTTGTTGTCCTGTGACATTCCGGCTCCTCAGTTTGCAATGATCCATCGTCAATGTAAAAGGAAACGACCAGCGATTGTAAGAACCGTGGTGGACTCTGTCTAGCCGGCATTCGGCCCTTCGCGGCTCGAGACCACTCCTAGTTCACAATACGATAAAGTCCATCCACTTAATATAGATTACGGATCGCAACAGCATATCATGCCGATTGGCCGCAAGGCACGGGGACCCGGCCGCCCCCCTTGTGATGTTGTCACAAGCGGCATCCCCCCGGACGGCACATTGCCATGCCGGATCCCCGATTGTCTTTTCTTTGGCGTAAGAACTTATCTCTGGTGCTGGGAAGGCGAAGTACAGCCAAAGGTTACTCGTCCCCCGTTACGGAAGTTTAGCTCCAAATAGCCTAATCCTTTCCTGCCCTTCCTGTGCCTGTTATCAATGAATATTGCCCTTTGTTCTGCGCCTGGGAATTGCACCGTGCGCGGGGAGGAGTCCGTCTGGAATGAAATCTTGCCCTCAATCCTGGAGGGACATGAGCGCGGCGCCACGGGTTTTTGTTGCCGTGGTCGTGCTCTGCGGGACGGCCGTGCTGACCTATTCACTCCTGCACGGGGGAAGCGAGAATCCGCTCAAGTTCTCTTGCTATCTCGCGATTGCGCTGGGCGCCTCGCGACTCAAGGTGAACCTGCCTGGCATTGCTGGGACGATGTCAGTGAACTTTCTGTTTCTCCTGCTGGGTGTGCTGGAACTGAGTTTGCCGGAAGCGATGGCGCTGGGCTGCGCGGCGGTGGTCGTGCAGTATTTAGGAGACCATCCGATTCCGATTCAAGTCGCCTTCAACGTCTGTTCGACGGCACTGGCCATCGCGGTGACCTTTGCCCTGTATCGCTATTTCCTGACGCATCACGCCGTGAATAACCCTTCCACGGTGCTATTTCTGGCGGCGTGCGTTTACTTCGTGGCTAACACGGTTCCGATTGCCGCCCTCATGTCCTTGACGGAGCGCAGGTCGCTGCGAAAGGTATGGGTAGACTGCTACTTCTGGAGCTTCCCCTACTACCTGGTGGCCGCGGGCCTGGCCGGCGCGATGAGCTGGCTGCACAGCTTTACCGACTGGCAGACGTCGTTGCTGACGCTTCCGGTGGCGTTCCTCATCTACCGTTCCTACCGTCTTTACCTGGGCAAACTGGAAGACGAGAAGCGGCATGTGAAGGAGATGGCCGATTTGCATATGCGCACGATCGAGGTACTCGCCCTCGCCATTGAGGCCAAGGATCAGACCACTCACGACCACTTGCAGAGAGTTCGCGTCTACGCCGTCGAAGTTGCGAAGGAACTCAAGGTTGACCGAATTGAAATGGATGCCTTGCAGGCCGCAGCCTTGTTGCACGACATCGGCAAGCTGGCGGTTCCCGAGCACATCATCTCGAAACCGGGGCGCCTGACGCCGGAAGAATTCGAGAAAATGAAGATTCATCCGACGGTGGGAGCGGAAATCCTGGAACGCGTGCAATTTCCCTACCCAGTTGTGCCCATCGTACGGGCCCATCACGAAAAATTCGATGGGACCGGGTATCCGATGGGACTGAAAGGGACCAAGATTCCGATTGGCGCCCGCATCCTATCGGCGGTGGATTTTCTGGACGCGCTCGCTTCCGACCGGCAATACCGGCGGGCGTTGCCGCTGCATGAAGCGATGGCGCGGCTGGTGGAAGAAACGGGAAAGGCATTTGATCCGCAAGTGGTGAGGGTGCTCGAACGACGATACGTGGAGCTGGAGCAACTGGTTCACCAACGCACCGACGGCCTCGGCAAGCATAAGCTATCCACGGAAGTCAAAGATGAAGACGCGAAGGATGAGCCGTCCATCAAGCCGGCAGCCGGGTTCGCCGAGCAAGGACGGCAGCAATTGCCGGAGCGCAGTTTTCTGAGTTCGATCGCGGCCGCGCGCCAGGAAGCGCAGACTCTTTTCGAACTCAGCCAGGATCTGGGAGCTTCGCTCAGTCTGGACGAAACGCTCTCGGTGTTTGCGGTGAAGTTGCGCCGGGTTGTCCTCTACGATGCGATTGCGATCTACATCTGCCAGGGCGATGAGCTTGTGCCGGAGTATGTGAACGGCGACAACTTCCGGCTGTTTGCTTCGTTGCGCATTCCGATTGGACAAGGGCTGTCGGGGTGGGTAGCGCAAAACCGCAAACCGATCCTCAATGGCAATCCTTCGGTCGAGCCCGGTTACTTGAACGATACTACGAAGTACAGCACGCTGATGTCAGCGCTCGCGGTTCCGCTCGAGGGCTTGCAAGGCGTGGTCGGCGTGGTCGCTTTGTACCACGCGGAAAAAGATTTCTTTACCTCCGACCACCTGCGTATTTTGCGGGCGGTAACTTCCAAGATGGCGCTGGCCATCGAGAACGCGCTGAAGTACGAGCAGGCGGAGAGTTCGGCGGTTACCGATTACCTCACCGGTCTTCCCAATGCGCGCTCGCTCTTCTTGCAACTCGACCGGGAAATGGCGCGCTGCAAACGCGACAACAAAACGCTGACCGTGATGGTCTCAGACCTGGATGGGTTCAAGCAGATCAACGACCGCTTTGGACACCTGGAAGGGAATCGCGTACTGCGGCTGTTTGCGCATTCCCTGAAGGAAACCAGCCGTGAGTACGATTATGTCGCGCGCATGGGCGGCGACGAATTCGTGGTCATCGCCCCTGGACTCACACCCGAAGCGGCCGCGCGCAAAGCCGAGCAGATGCGCGACTTGGCAAGACAGGCTGGGAAGGACATCTGCAACGAGAATATTCTATCGCTGAGCGTGGGCAAGGCCGTGTATCCCGAGGACGGGATGGATGCCGAAAAAATCCTCTCGGAAGCCGACAAACGCATGTATCTGCAGAAGCGGAGGCACTCGACGGAGAAGAACCGCCGTCTGTATCCGCGGGTGCGAGGCCAGCTCATCACGGAAATTTCCGGCAACGAGCTGGAACGGGCGATAGTGGGCATCGTTACCAACCTCAGCCTGGGCGGTTGCTATGTTGAAAGCGGCAGCCTCCTGTTGCCCGGATCGAAGTTGAAACTCACCTTCTCGCACGAACATACGAACGTTACGGTTGCGGGCGAGGTCGTGCGCATGGACATGGGTATTGGCGCGGCGCTCAAGTTCATTGAGGCGACGCATGAGGTCCGCGCCGCCGTGCAGCGCATGCTGGAACAGTTGGCCGCCGCGGAAGCGGTTATTGACCTAAAGCGTAGCCACAACGCTGCTGCCGGCATACTGTAACCGGCGCCCCCGTATCATGCAGGAACGGCGATCGGCCGAATCTGGATCAGGTGTGCAGTGGTGCGTGGTTTCGACAGCCCTTGCCGCAGCATGTTCGCCGTGGGCACGCCCGTGCGGTAGAACGACTTCTCGCAATCCGCGGTGGACGGGCCCCGCATGCTTCCTTCGACATAGGCCAAGCCCGGACAGCGCGTGCAAGTGGTGACGTGCGTGCACGATGAGCAGACGGTCAGATCTTTGGCCTTGATCGAGCGGACCTCCTTCATCTCTGGGGAAAAATTCCAGATATCCAAAAACTTCTGCTGACGGATATTTCCCGTGGGCAGCGGAAACTGCACGCAGGGAAAGACATCGCCGTAGGGCGAAATGTAGCAGAAGGAATGGCCCGCGCTGCACGAGTAACCCTCGAGATCCTCCGCCGAGGGCGGCTTGGGAGGAGCGCAGAACTCTTCCTGGCTGGCGACCAGCGCCGGATTGCGGAAAACTTCGGCGAGTTCTTCTCCCGGAATACGCAGCGCGAGAACGGATGTGTCGCCGTCCATCATGGGCGTGATGGTGGGATCGAGCGTGTAATGAACGTCGAGTTCGTCGGCAAGTTTCTGCACGCCCAGATGATCGGAGGAATTCACGGTCATCAGCACATTGGCGATGGTGACTCGCAGCCCTTGTTCGCGCAAGAAGCGGATGGCTTTGATGGTGCGCTCCAAAGAGTGCGGCAGCTTGGTGATGGCATCGTGAACTTCGGGACGATGCGAATAGACGCTGATCTGGATCGTGTCTACGTCCAGTTCGCGAATTCTACGCGCTTCCGCTTCATGGATCATCACCGCGTTGGTCTTGATCTTGACGTTGAACATGAGGCGCCGGGCGTATTCGACAAGCTCAAAGAAGTCGCGGCGCATGAAGACTTCGCCGCCGCTGAAGGTGAGATAGAAAACGCCGGCCTCGGCCAGTTGATCGAGCACGTCCTTGATTTCGGCGGTCGTCATCTCGCCGTGGTCGTCATGATCGAGATAACAATGCACGCAGCGCTCGTTGCAGCGATAGGTGACGTCAATGTGCACGGCGATGGGCACGCCCAGGTTAAATGCCTTCTGGCCCACTTCGCTCATCAGGCTCATCAGGGCGCCTCCCGGTTCGTCTCTGACGACAGCGGTTGGCTCGAAACGAGAAGAATTCCGTGACTGGAAAGCTCGGTGACGAACTGCTCGGCGTCTGTCTGGGCTTGTACGGGATCGACGTCAAATTGCCCGCAGATCTTGTCGCGGACGATTTCCCGCAAGGGAGTGTGACCGTCGGCAGCTTGAAAGATGGTGGTTGCGACTTCGTTCAGCGTGAAGAAAGTCGAATCGGCCGAGTTCATGACCATCATTTCGCCGGCCAGCGCGCGGGCGGCAATGGCAGAACTGCGCGCAATGTAAATGCAATTCTCAGGCATGCTCGGGCGCCTCCTGGAAGTTGCGTGCGAAATTGCGTTCGTTATTGCGTGCGACTTTGCGTTCGAAATTGCGGTCGAAGTTGCGAACTGCGTCCCACACCCTGGCATCAGGATAAAACATCAGGCGGCGAATTGGAACCCTTCCGACGAAATCGCATGCCGTGGCGAAAAGCTTTTCCGCCAGGCCCCGGTCCTCGGCGAAGAACAGAATATTGCGCATGAGCCGGCGGACGGCTTCCGCGGGCGACAACTCATCGACTCGGTTCTCCGAACCCTTCTCCAGAAAAAACAGAGCGGAGACCGGAGCCGTGCAGTTTTCACCGGCCTTGGCGAGCTCTCCGGCAAAAGGAGTGCCGAAGGCCGCGTACCCGTCCGCGCTCGGGCGCAAGTAGGAAATTTCATCGGTCAACAGGGTGATGTCGGCTGGCGCCAGCCGCGTCATCGTGGTTTTGCCCGCGCCGGACACGCCCGAAAACAGATAAGCTCGGCCATCGCAGATCGCACTGGCGGCGTGCAGCAGGAATCCTCCGCGCTCGGCAAGAATCATGCTGTGCAGAATGCGAAGCACCGAATCTAGAGAATAAGGATTGGCATTCTGGCGCACGTGGCCTCGTCCGGTGCGCGGGGCCCAGCGGGCGCGGAAGTCTCCGCGCTCGAGTATCCACTCGTCATCGTCAACATTGCGGCGGACCCGAACGTCGTCATCGGAAGCCGGTCCCGCGCTGGTGAGATCAAACTCAAGCTCAAACTCGGGAAGCGAAGAACTCAGGAACCCGGCATAGCGCTGGCGCAGCAGATCGAGAAAACCTTCGTCGCAGGTGGACAAGGCGATCGGGATCCCTCCGATTTCGACACACGTTTTTCGGGGCGCGGCCATCACAAGGCTCCCAGCTCACCGGAGCCCAGCTCGGCTGAACGCAGACCTGCGGACGCCAGCTCTGTGGCCTGTTCCGGGATCGGAAAATTTCGCGGCGATGCTTTCCGGCGGCTGTGAAGCGTCAGAGCAAGACGCCGTGCCACGCCACAATGACAGAGCACGGTTCCCAGCGCGCGCGACCATTGCACGCCAAACGATTGCACGCCAAACCATCGCACGCGAAACCCGGAGACGCCTCGCCTTTCGTCAGCCTTACTCACCAACCGGCCCAGCAGCGCTTCTACAGGGAAATGAGGGTCGGAGCCAGGCATGGAATCGCCGCGCAGCAGAAAGCCATCCGGCTTGCAAGTGGAGACGAGGCGATGCAGGAAAAGGCGGCCATCACGCCGGGCGAGCACGATCTCACCGGGCCGGACGTCTTCGATCGAGCAGCTTGCGATTTCGACCACATCGCCCGGCCAAAGAGCGGGCAGCATGCTTTCCCCGTGAACTTGCAGACGCAAACGACCACTGAGACGCAAAGCCTCCGCCACCAAAGCCGAGCGTTCTGCGTTCCCCGTAGAGTGCGCCGTACTCGTGGTCGTAATCGTGGTGTTTTCCATGAGGAAGTTTTTTGATGGCTCGGACATATGAAGGGTTGGTTTCCCCCTTGCCTGTCCCCAGTTTTGATAAGAGTAAAGGCAGTGTACTACACGGCTTTCCCCTGCGCCAATCTGACTTGGCGGCGGCGCAGACCGGAAAAGGCGACGCAACAATCCTCAGTAAAATGACAGGGTTCCATCTTGCCGCGCGCGGCGCAAAGCTAGCGACAAGCAGGCCAGCGCGAGCGGCAGCAGGACCACGCCAAACCCGGCCAGGACGGCCAGTGTGGGAGCCATCGCGGTGATGGACTGCCCCTCGAGCAACGCCCTGCGCATGCCATCGATGGCGTACGTGAGAGGAACGGCGCGAGCAAGAAGTTCGAGCGGCCGGGGCAAGCTCTGGATCGGGAACATGGTTCCGCTCAGGAACCAGAGTCCGGAGCCGAGCAGCCAGATCAGCGCTGAGCCTTTCTGGAACGCAACCTGAAGTGTGGCTGCGGCGATCCCCAGGGCCAGAGCGATTGCCAGAGAAAAAATCAATACCGCCAGGCACGAAAGAAAGTTGGCGTGGATCGCTGCCCGGAAAACTGCCACTCCCGCGAAAAGATAGACCAGCAGATTGAGCAGGTTTCCGGCGAAGGCAGAAATGGAGCTGAGGATGACGAGTTCAGCCGGGGCAGTGGAGGTCGTCATGAGAACTTCCAGCGTTCCCGTCTGCTGTGCTTCCTGCACCGCGCTCAGAAAAGCTTGCGCGCTCATTACGAAGAACGTGTAGACGCCAGTGCCCACCATGAGAAAAGGGAAGTACTCGACGCCACCGGGTCGAAAGCCGGGACCGATGGCGCGGGATAGAAAATAAAAAGCCGCGAGTTCGGTGAACACTCCGGCCAGGGTCACGACGAAGCCGCTGCGGTGGCGGACGGCCGTGAGCAGATCGCGCCGCAGGATGGCATGGAGCTTGTCGAGGGTGGAAGGCATAAGAAATTTGTAATTGGTAATTTGTAATTGGTAATTGGTAATTGTTAATTGTGTTTCTGTCTCTGGACATATCGCTCAGAGCACCCTGGTTCGAAATTACCAATCACAAATTACAAATTACAAATTTTCTCGTCCACCTCTCCGGTCATGCGGAAGTAGAAAGCGCGCAGTGCGTCAGCGCTTTCGCCGTCGCCCACGGAGCGATCGGCGAGCACTTCGCCGCGCTGCAGCAGGAGCAGGCGATCCGCGACGGCAGCCGCTTCCGCGAAGTTGTGGGTGGCGAGCAGCACGCAGGTCTCTTGCCGCGCCAAGGCGCGGAGCGTGGCCCAGAAGTGGGCGGTGGTGGCAGCGTCGAGGCTGCGCGTCGGTTCGTCGAGCAAGAGCACGGCGGGGCGCTTGACTAGGGCGCGCGCGATGCCCAGTCGCTGATACATGCCGCTGGAAAACTTCATCACCAGCGTGTCGGCTTGCTCTTCGAGGCCGGTATCGCGGAGAACTTCTTTGATCCTTTGCACTCGCTCGCTGCGCGAGACGTCGTCGAGGGCGGCGAAGAATTCGAGATTCTCGCGAGCGGAGAGACGGGGAAAGAACGAGCGCTCCGCGGCCACGGCGATGCCGACCTGCCGCCGCACTGCACCGGCGTCACGCCGTGCATCGAGGCCGCCCACGCGCACCGACCCGGCATCGGGCAGGAGCATGGTCGAGATCAGCTTGAGGGCCGTGGTTTTTCCGCTGCCGTTCGGCCCGAGCAGCGCCAGGACCTCGGCGCGCGCTGCCGCAAAAGAAATGTCTTTCAAGGCAATGGTTTCGCCGCCTCGCTCCCTGCCCAGCCAATTGAACAGAGCGGGACGATGGCGAAATACTTTGCGAACGGATTCGAAGACGACGCGATCCATGACGGGGAAACGACGAAAGTCCCGACGAAAGTCCGAACGAAGCTTCGGACATACGCCGAAGACTCTGTATTATAGTGGCGATTCGCGATCCTTTTATTTTGGCTTGCGGACGCTTGTCTATTCTTCGGGAATCCGCCTACCATGACTGAACTCTTGCTTTCGTCTCCCGCGTCGAGCAGTGCGTCGCAGAGAGGGGACGAATTTGAGTTCGTGTGCTCGTTGGTTGGCGCGGAGCTGGCTCCGGAACGGATCGAGCGCATTGCGAATTGGAATCGCTCCGCCCTCGACTGGAGCGAAGTTCTGCGTTTGGCTGAGCACCACGGAGTTCTTCCGCTCGTGGCGCGCAACCTGATCGAACATGCTCGCGGCCTGCCAGCGGAAGTCGAGCGCACGCTGCGCTCTGCGTACGAAGCGAACTTGCGGCGCAGCTTGTGGTTCACAGTCGAACTGGCGCGCATCATGCAGCACTTCGGGCGCAGGCAGTTGCGGGCGGTCCCGTACAAAGGGGCGGTGCTGGCGCAATCGCTTTACCGCAATCTCGGCCTGCGCAGCTTTTCGGATCTCGACTTTCTGATTTCTTCCACCGACTTCGGGCGAGCCAAGCAGGCTCTTGCTGAAATCGGGTATCGCCCTGCTGCGGATCTTACGCCGGCCGTCGAGCGATTGTGGCTGCGGACCGGATATGAGCGAGCGTTTGACAGCGCCGCGGGAAAGAATCTGGTCGAAGTGCAGTGGGCGTTGCTGCCGTATTTCTATGGGGTTGATCTGGGCGTGGAAGATCTGATGGCGCGCGCCGGCCGCACTGTCGTCGGAGGGTGCGACGTGCCGTGCCTGGCTCCCGAAGACTCGCTGCTGGTGCTGTGCCTGCACGCCGCCAAGCATCTTTGGACGCGTCTGATCTGGCTTTCGGACATTGCGGAGACTTTGCAGACTCAGTCTCAAGCCCAGACCATCGACTACTCGCTGGCGTTTGGCCGGGCGCGCGCGCTGGGAATCGATCGTATTCTCGGCGTAAGTTTCTGGCTAGTGAAAAACGTGCTTCGGGTGCAGCTTCCCCAAGCCGCAGAGGAAATGATTACGGCCGATCCTCGTGTGTCTGCTCTGGGCGCCGAATTCGCCGCGCGTCTGCTTCGCGGCGCCTCCTATGATTTCGAATCTACGGAATACTTTCGGCTGATCCTGAAACTGCGTGAGCGGCGCGGCGATCGCTGGCGATATCTGTGGCGACTGGTGTGGACGCCGGGCGTGGGAGATGTTGCCGCGGTGCAATTGCCGGAGGCGCTGTTTCCTCTTTATCGAATCGTGCGGATGGGCCGATTGATGAGGAAGCTGGTCTGACGAGGAGATCATTCCTAATGAATTGTCATCCCGAGCGAAGCGAGGGACCTGCAGTCCAACGCAAAATGCAGATCCCTCGCTTCGCTCGGGATGACAAAGTCTGGCGAATTGGGAGTTGAAGAACGGGCTATCAGTCTCTCCATTAATGCAATTCACCGTCGCCGGGCGCGACGTCTTGAGTGTCGACTTTCTTCTGCGCGACCGCCGTGTTTCCTTGACCCGGCGCCGGCTGAAATTCGCCAGGATCCTTGCCCGCCAGGGCGACGGTCATGAATTGCATCCAGATGGGCAGCGCGGCGCGGGCTCCGGTTTCTTTCTGGCCTAGTGATTTTTTTTCGTCGTAGCCGATCCAGACGCCGCAGGTGAGCGACGGAGAAAAGCCCACGAACCACGCGTCGGTGAAATCGTTGGTTGTTCCCGTCTTGCCGGCCAGAGGATAGGGCATTTTGGCGGCGGCGACCGCTGTGCCGTGGAGCACCACCTCCCGCAGCATCGAGGTCATGATGCGCGCCGTGCGCGAACTGACAACATCTTTGATGTCGGAGAAATCTTCTTCCAGAATGCGGCCCTCGTAGTCGGTCACCTTGGTGATGTAGCGCGGAGCTACGCGCACGCCGTCGTTGGGAAACACGCTGAAGGCCGAGGTCTGCTCGAGCGGCGTGATTTCCGCCGAGCCCAGCGCCACGGGAAGATATGCGGGAATGTTTGAGGTAATGCCGAAGCGGTGCGCGTATTCGATTACCGTCCTAATGCCGACGCGGTCGGCAAGCTTGAGCGCGGGAATGTTTCTGGACTGGGCGAGAGCGCGGCGCAGCGTGATGGTGCCCTCAAATCTGGCGTCGTAGTTGTGCGGCGAATAAGGGCCGGAGGCGGTTTGAAAAGTAACCGGCGCATCCACGATGGTGTCGTCGGGGCTGCCACCACGGTCGATCACCACGGTATAGACGTAGGGCTTGAAAGACGACCCGACCTGGCGCAGAGCCTGCGTGGCGCGGTTGAACTTGGAGAGGTTGAAGTCACGGCCGCCGACCATGGCCTTGATCTCTCCGGTGGCGTTATCGATGGCGACGAGGGCTCCTTCGGTCCCTGAATCCTGCTCCAGGCTGACGCGCGATTTTTCGCTCGCATCGAGCGAAAGCACTTTGATGTAGATGACGTCGCCGGCACGGAGAACGTCGGGAAGCTTGAGCTTCGTCTTCATCCAAGCCACATCGGCCTGCGAGAGAGTGGCCGTGTGCTGGCCGAAGCGGATTTCCGCGGCGCTAGGCGAGACTTGTGTCACCAGCGCGTGCATGTATCCGTTGATTTCGGGCTCCGCATCCCAGTCCGGATCTTCGTATTTGCCGAGCTTTTGTCCCTGCGCGATCACGTTCAAAAGCTTGCCGTGCCAACCATGCCGTCGTTCGTAGGCAGCGAGGCCGTCGAGCAGCGCCTGGCGCGCGGATTTTTGCAGATTCATATCGAGCGACGTGTAAACGCGCAGTCCGCCTTCGTGAACCTGGTCGCTGCCATACTTCGCTTCGAGGTAGCGCCGGATTTCTTCCACATAGTGCGGAGCCAGCGAATTCGGATCTTTCTGCAAATCGAGGATGATCGGCTTGCTCTTTGTCTCCGTCGCCTGGGCCGCGGTGATCTTGCCGTCCTCCAGCATGGCATTGAGCACCAGGTTGCGCCGCTTGAGCGCGCGTTCCGGGTGGTTGATCGGAGAGTAATATTGCGGCGCCTTGGGAAGTCCCGCGAGCAGCGCGGCTTCTTCCAGTTTGAGCTGCCGCGCTGGTTTGCTGAAATAGTATTGCGAAGCGGCCTCAAAGCCGTAGGCGCCGTGGCCGAGGAATATCTGGTTGGCGTAGAGCGTGAAGATCTGCGGCTTGGTGAATCGGCGCTCGATCTGGATGGCGAGCAGCGCCTCCTGCACCTTGCGATAAAACGAGCGATCGGGAGAGAGAAACAGATTACGGGCGAGTTGCATGGTGAGCGTGGATGCTCCCTGCACTCTCCCGCCGGATTCGATATCGCGATATGCCGCTCCTACGATGCGCCAGATGTTGATGCCCGAGTGCCGGTAGAAGTCCTTATCTTCGATCGAGACCAGCGCATTGCGGAGAACCTCCGGATAATCGTCATAGCTGGCGATGACGCGCCGCTGCAGCGCGAAGGTGCCGATGACTCTGCCCTGTCCGTCGTAGAGTTCGGTGACGGAACTGGGACGGTAACGTTCGAGCTCTTCGACTTGGGGCAGGCCTGTCGAATACACGAGCAGCAATCCAACGGCAGCGCCGACAGCGGCTGAGAGCAGGAGGAGCAGCCCGAACAGGACCTTTCCGACCAGCTTCCGTCCGGCGATTTCCACCGAAGGAAGATGTTGATAGATGAGTTTCAAGGGGCGAGTTTCAAGGCTTCAGAGTTTCTACGTCCTAATGGTAACGCAAGGGCACGGTTCAAGGTTTCGGTGTAAGGGGAAGGTATCAGCGTGAAAGTGGAGAATAATCGGCCACGGCAGCGTTAAAGCGGGATTTGCTTTCAGGGCTCTTAGACTCAATCCTCACGCTAATCCTTATTCAAGGCCAGCCATCTTGCGCAGCTAGGGCCGATGTACTCGCACTTTTACTCGGATTTGGTATGGCTGGTAGTTGCGGAGGGCAGTGCCCCAATCATCATAAGCACAAGTGACGAATACCGTTGCGTACCAAGTGCCGGTTTCGGTTGGGGTCCCGGTAAGTCCGACGCCATTATCTTGCATTCCGGGGGGAATCTGCCATTGTGGATTCGACGACCCGGGCGGCGGTTTTGTCTCAAATTTATAGGGGGCCCCCTTCATCACCGTCGCCCCCTTCGTCACCGTCGGACACTCGTACGTGTAGCGAACGTCAGCGTGCTGCCCAAGCGTTAGATCGAAAACTAGCCCATAATCATCACCATAAAGCGACGCCATCACGAATAAAAAAATCGTTCCCCCCTCCAACGCCCAGCGCCGCGAGAAGTTGTCGTGGAGTCCACTTTGCCATCGGCATAAATAAACCCGGAATCTCTTTTTTGACTTTAATAACGGCATCATTGTACGCCCATCTCGCCTCTTCGAGACACTGGGAAGGTGGGTTGCAAATGGCGCAATTTCGGCTGCGCTGGTACGGATCGTATACCGATTCTTTGCACTTCAGATGAAAAATCTCCCTTGCCCCGACCCGCCGTGAACCGATTCCGATGCCGGACCTGACCACCATTATCTATCCCGTCGGCACCGGGAGCAGAGCGATCCGACCCAACATCGCCCCGAACCGCCGCCGCGTCAGATGTCCTTCCGCCAGCAGCAGCCAGTAATAACGCGCATGTTTAACCAGCCGTCCTCCGGTCTTCCAGCAGTAAAAAAGAAATCGCCCGCCGAAGCGGGCGATTGTAAACCTTGAAACCTTGAAAGCTTTAGCTCTTCGCTTCCCGGTTCCTCAATACTTCCAACGCCTTGTTGAGTTGGTCGTCCTGCAGGTTCTTCGGGTGCTGGTCTTTTTTCTCATCGGGAGCCGCCGGCTGATCTTCGTCGGGCAATCCGCCGTCGTCTCCAGCAGCGTCAGCTACCAGTACGTTCGGTGTGACGGCTGCGTCCTGAATTGCTTTTCCACTCGGCGAGTAGTACTTCGCGACCGAAAGAATCAGGGCGGAGTTATCGGGCATCTCGATCAGTTTTTGCACCGAGCCGTCGCCGAAGGTTTTGTCTCCGACCACGTCGCCACGAGCGTTCTCGAGGATCGCGGCGGCCACAATCTCGGCTGGGCCCGCCGTGCCACGATTCACCAGCACGGCCACGGGAAGTTTGGTGATGTCCTTGGCGGGATCGGCGTTGAAAGCCTCGCGCGGATACTTCTGCCCCTGCAGATAAGTGATGGTGCCATGGTCGAGGAAAAGATTGGCGGTGGCAACGCCCTCAGACTCCGCGCCACTGGCCGAGTTACGCAGATCGAGTATGAGCTTCTTCGCTCCCTGCTTCTGCAGGTCGCGAATCTTGCCGGCGATCTCCTGCGACTTGCCTTCGGGGAACGCGTCCACCTGGATGTAGCCGACGTTGTCGGCGAGCATTTTTTCGCTTACCGGCGGGATGGTAACCATATCGCGCGTGATCACAACCTTCTGCGGTTCGGCGCGCCGCGGCCGGACCACCGCCAGGGTGATCGTAGATCCGATCTCTCCAGACAATATGCCGTGAATCTCAGCCAGCGACATGTCGTGCGTAGTCTTGCCCTCGATGGATTCGATAATGTCGGAGTTCTCGACCCCAGCCTTTTCCGCCGGGCCTCCGGGAATGACCGCGACCACGGCAGCGTATCCGAAGCGCTTGGAGACGGTGGCGCCGATATCCGCCTTGCCGTCGCTCTTCATCGCCTTGTAGCGCTTGTACTCGGCCGGCGACAGGTAGCTGGAATTGGCGTCGAGCGACTCCAGCAGACCGTGCAGCGCGCCCTCGGTGACGCCAGCGATATTCGGCTCTTCAACATATTCCAGACGGATGCGAGACAGCACTTCGCTGTAGACCGAGATCTGGCGATAGGCGCCATCGTTCGAAGATGCGCGAACGTTGACAAAACCGCCCACGATGGTGAACAGCAGAATGGCCAGCGAACTGGTAATAATTGTGACCTTCAACTTCGTCGACATAATTTTTTGGTCTTCGCTTTTGCTTTTTTGAATCGGGCTTCCCCGAGGAACTGTTGTTCCATTATAGACGGTTTGATGCATAGATCTATGAGCAAGATTGCAGGGGCAGTCGCGGGTAACGTGGGCGGGGAGAGCCTTTGGCCCGAGTCGGGAATTCGCCTGCAAAAGAGTCGACGGCTTTGAAAGGGTGCGGCTTCAGCCGCGCCGTAAGTCCTGCAAAATCAATGGCGACGGGTGCCCCACTCATCGCGTTCTTTGCGATGAGTGGGATTCCACGGCACTCCACCTCAGAACGGCTCGTCTGTCTCCGCCTGCTCAAAAGGCAAGTGCCCCTTCTCCTCAGCCGCCGCCTTAGCCTTCGGAGCCTTCTTAAACGTCACTTCCAGCAACCGCGGATAAGCCACCGCCTTGCCCGCCAGCAGTTCTTCGATAGTAAGAATCTGAATCCGCGGATACCGGTCCTCCAACCCGGGAGGCTTGTAGAATCCCGCCTCGGCAGCCTCTTTCAGCATGGGCTTCGTAGGAGCTTCCATGCAAATGAGCACCCCGATCTGCGCATCTTCCCGATCAATAACGCCGCGCAGATCGCGCACATACGCGGACTGCACGTGTCCGGCTTTGACGGAAAAAATGATCTGCTTGGTCTTGCGGTCTCTCTTGTTTTCGTCGTGGAAGTAGAGACGTCCGTCAATGCCGCGATCCGCGCCTTTCTTCTCCTCCGTGGGCCGCGCACCGACGAGACCGAGCGCCCACCATTGAAATTGGTACGGGTCGTTAGTGGCGAGATCCTGGGCTCCGGACAGGTCAGCCGGCTCGCCGATTACCTCATAGGTGTCGCGCACGGAATCGCCGAACGCGTCGGCGAGACGTTGTTTGATCAAGCCCACGGCTAGATGGGTGATGTCTATGCCGATCCATCGGCGACTGAGCTTCTGCGCTACAGAAATGGCGGTGCCGCAGCCGCAGAAAGGGTCGAGCACGAGGCCACCTTTGTCGCTACTGGCGGCGACAATACGTTCCAGCAGCGCCTCTGGTTTCTGAGTGGGATACCCCAGCCGTTCGGCACCGACGGGATTGATCCTATCGATGTCATCCCAGATGTCCGGCACCGCTTTGCCCTTTAGCTCCTCTCTGTAGCGCTTGTACTGGGGCATTGTGCCGCCCGGAGGCCAATAGATTCGACCCTCTTTGTCGAGTTCGTCCAGCTTGTCAACCGTGAACTTCCAATGCATCCCCTTCTTCGAGGGATCGATACCCCTCCAGGGAAGGCCCGATCTGCCGTGCCTGACGCCAGCTGCACAGAGGTCGGCCCTCCAATGGAGTCTTCCGTTGCCATCGTCGAACCTGTAGTATTTATCCAAGTATTCGTCCTCATATTCCGTACGTGGCGAATTCCAGGTGCACACGTCAGTTTTTCCGTAATAGAAAACGAGATCATGTATCGGTGCGTAGCGTTTTGCGCTGCTGTGGGCGGTCGTCCTCTTCCAGACGATCTCATTGCGGAAATATTGCGGGCCGAAAACTGCATCCATCAGCATTTTCAGATAGTGGCCTGCTGTCGGATCGCAGTGCAGATAGATCGATCCCGTCACCTTGAGCACGCGATGTAGTTCGGTCAAGCGCGGGGCCATCATGGCGAGATAGGCCATCATGTCGCTGTGGCCAAGAAAAGTGCGGAAAGCGCGCATGGCCTCAGAGACACGTCCGCCGCGCTCGACGATTTCCTCGTAGGCCCGCTCGGCGTCCACGTTCCACTCCCACGTATCCTCGAAAGCCATGATCTGCGAACTGGAGCGCGTCCCGTCCTTTTCGGCGAAGAGTACGTTGTAGTCCTGGCGGCTGTTGAAAGGCGGGTCGAGGTAGATGAGGTCAACCGACTCATCCTTGACGTGCTGGCGCAGCACCTCGAGATTGTCGCCGTAATAGAGTTTGTTCTTTTCCACTGCGGCACGATTCTAACCCGGATAAGACGATTGCGTAATTTGCGAGTTTGGTGTGCCAAAGTGGCACACTGATTCGTCACCACCAAGCTGTGTGCCCCATCACAGACTTCCAATCCGCGCCGCGCGACAATAGAGAGCCTCTGATCGCGGCCAGCGAAGAGGTGTGCCTGTATTCGCCAACGCGACCTTCAAGGTCATTAGTTATAGTTTGGCAACTATATTTGAAGCAGAGAGCGGGAGCCATCAAGCCGCCAAAACTATGAAGTTCAATAGAAACAGGCGAAAAATCGAGCTAACCCCTTATTCTGGAATACTTTGACAATAAGTCATTTGCAATGAGTACTTTGGCGGGAACCTTCCATAAACATATGATTCCAAAGACAATGGTGATGGGGTGGGGGGTAGGGGGGGTGGGTCGCAAACACCGTCTAATACCTTAACAGTAACAATCCCAGGACCCAAGCCAAGCAACGCGCTACGGTTGGTCGGCGACTGGATTGCGCAACTGGCCTATGCCTTCGATTGCAACTTCGATGGCATCGCCGGCGACTACTGGTCCTACACCTTTGGGAGTGCCGGTTGCTATCAGGTCGCCGGGTTCTAGGGTCATGATCTGCGAGATGCAACGGATGAGTACATCGAGCGGGAAGATGAAATCTTTCGTGTTGCCGGACTGGCGGAGGTCGCCGTTGACTCGGGTTTCGACTTGGACGCCCGCCCAGGGGTCAATGTTGATGCCGTCGGCGACCACGGGGCCGACGGGGCAGAAGGTGTCGAAGCCTTTGCCGCGCACCCACTGCGGCTCTTTGCTCTGCAGATCGCGGGCGGTGAAATCATTTACGCAGGTGTAGCCGAGGATGTAGGGGCGTACGTCATCGCTCGCGGCTAGCCGGTGGCAGCGGCGGGCGATCACGACTCCCAGTTCGCCCTCATAGTCGGTGTGCGCGGAAGCTTGGGGCCGAAGAATGGTTCCGCCCGGCGGCAGCAGGGAAGAGGGCGGTTTGAAAAATAGCAGCGGTTCCTGCGGAACTTCGTGGCCGAGTTCGGCGGCGTGCTCGCGATAGTTGCGGCCGACGCAGACGATCTTCGAGGGGCTTACGGGCGGCAGCAGGGATGCCTGGCGGAGCGGGATGCGGTCTATGCGGCGGCTGGGAAGGCCTTCGACGTCGCCATCGCTCTCCTCGGGAGCGTGGAGGAGCAGGCGCGTGATTTCTTCGTCATTGCCCGCGACAGACTCGACCAGGCCGTAGTGGGCGGAACCGTTGAGATGGAATCGGCAGTATTTCATAAGAACAATATCTAAACACAAAGGGCAGAAGGATCACGAAGGAAAAATCTTGGAGCGTTCTTATTGTTGGGGAATTCTTAACCAGAGGGAGCACAGAGGAACACAGAGGACTTGTTGTTCAACCAACCATTAAATCGGCTCCAAATCAAAGCTTCCCCCTGTGCTCCCTGTGGTTAAGATTTCCTGGCTAACTTCGCAGATGCCACCCTATGGGACGGGCTCGCTGGTTGGCTCGGAGCGCTGGCTTTCGTTTCCACGCACGTCCACTGCGGAAACTGTGTAGGTGTAGGTTTTGCCGGAGGCGACCGCGAAGTCGCGATACGACGGCGATTTCACCAGCTCGGAATTCAGCCTGGCCGTCTTCTCGCCTGCGGCGCCATTGGCTTCGCTGCGATAGACGTTGTATCCGGCGAGATCGGCGTTCGTCACCGGCGCCCAGATGAGATCGATAAATGGCTTTTGTCCTTCGCCGGAGTATGCCCCCTGCAACCCGGCGGGTACAGAAGGCGGGAAGACGTCATGGGCGATGACGCGCACGGGCGGGGTGTCGTCTCCCTCAACCTGCACCTCGCTGTTGCTGTCGGGGCGTTTGACGATGCTCACGGCGGTGATGCGGTAGAGATAGGTCTTTTCCCATTCGAAGCTTGAGTCGGTGAAATGAACGGGGCTACGCTCGGTCGATGGAACTGGAACTGGGACTTCGCCGGCAATTGCGTCTTTGCCGGAGCTTTCGTCGCGGCGATAGATTCGATAACGATGTTGCACGGCGGGCGAGTTACCGGGAATGTTAGCGGGCGAGTTCGTGGGCAGGTTTTGTGATTCGCCTGCGCTTGTCCAGGTGAGGACTGCGCCATCGCCGGTGAGTTCGGCGGATAGATCGCTCGGCGGAGGCAGGGTCGCGACGGCGGAGACGTGCACGCGATTCGACAATCCTCCGCTGCGGGCGTTGCGGTTCAAGACCTCGACGGCGTAGGTGACTTCGGCGGACGGGTTCTGTTGTTGCATGGCGGCTGGGAGAATGTCGGTGTAGGTCTGCAGGGCGGCGGGCGGGGCGCCTGATTTCTGGGCTGCGCGGCCTGACTTCTGTTCCGCGCGGCGTAACTTCTTCGGGGCAGCAGTTGGTACGGGTGCGGGTAACGTGGCGGCGGGATTCGCGCATGCGGCGATTTCAGGATCAAGGCTGCGGCAGACGAGGGTCGGACCGATGTAGCGCACGCTTTGGCGGTCGGTGGTGAGCGTGGGCTCGCTCCAACTCAGTGTGACGCGGGTGCCTTTGCGGCTGGCGCGCAGATCCGCGGGCGGCTTGGGAAGTTCGAGCGACGGCGGCAACGGCGGACCGGTCTGGGCGCAACTGGCTAACAGCAGGCAGAGTGCGGTCGGCGCGATGAACCTTCCAAGATGTAGCTTCATGCGGAGAAGGAAAGAGTATCAGAGGCAGTGTGGAAGAGTCGCCGGGCATCGATGGGAAAAGCTTGACCTTCGCAGATAGGGGCGGGACTCAAAAAGAGCAAAAGGAGATAGAGACAACCACGGGGAGCACAGAGTTACACAAGGAAGATCTTTAGATTTCCCCGTGTACCTCTGTGTCCTCTGTGGTAGAGATTTTCTACAGTATGTAGCGCGATAAATCCTGGTCTTTCACGATCTCGCTGAGCATCTTTTGCACGTAGGCCGCGTCTACTACGAACTGCTGGCCTTTTTTTTCGGGCGCCTCGAAGCTGATTTCGTCGAGTACGCGCTCCATGATGGTGTGCAGGCGGCGGGCGCCTATGTTTTCCGTGCCTTCGTTTACTCGGAAGGCGAAGCGCGCTACTTCTTCGAGCGCGTCGGGGGTGAACTCGAGCTTTACGCCTTCGGTTTCCAGCAGAGCTATGTACTGCCTCGTTAGCGACGACTTGGGCTCGGTCAGGATGCGGACGAAGTCTGCCATGGTGAGCGACTGCAGTTCTACGCGAATCGGGAAGCGGCCTTGCAATTCGGGGATCAGGTCGCTGGGCTTCGAGACGTGGAACGCGCCCGCAGCTATGAACAGGATGTGGTCGGTGCGGACCATGCCGTAACGCGTGTTAACGGTGGTGCCTTCGACGATGGGGAGGATATCGCGCTGCACGCCTTCGCGCGAGACGTCCGGGCCGTGGCCGCTTTCACGGCCGGCGATCTTGTCGATTTCATCGAGGAAGATGATGCCGGAGTTTTCCACGCGGTCGATGGCGACGCGCGTGACCTGCTCCATGTCGATCAGGCGCTGCTCTTCTTCCTGGATCAGGTACTCGAAGGCCTCGTTGACTTTCATCTTCCGCTTCTTGGTGCGCTGGCCGAAGATGTTGGGCAACATGTCCTTGATGTTGACGTCCATCTCCTCGACGCCCTGGTTGGAGATGATTTCGAAGGACGGGAAATTGCGCTCGCGAGTTTCGATTTCTACGGTGCGGTCGTCGAGCTTGCCTTCGCGTAACTGCTGGCGCAGTTTCTCGCGGGTGCGGCTGGAGGATTCGGTCAGGCTGGTGCTGGCGTCGATGACGACGCCACCCGAACTGGAATCGGCCGGACGCGTCGAGGTCGAGGTCGGGGGCAGAAGAATATCGAGCAGACGCTCTTCGGCGTTGAGTTCGGCTTTATCCGAGACGTCTTCGAGTTTCTCTTCGCGGATCATTTCGATGGCGATCTCAACCAGGTCGCGAATCATGGATTCGACATCGCGGCCGACGTAGCCGACTTCGGTGAACTTGGAAGCTTCGACTTTCAGGAAGGGCGAGTTGGCGAGCTTGGCGAGGCGGCGGGCGATTTCGGTTTTGCCGACGCCGGTGGGGCCGATCATGATGATGTTCTTGGGGATGACCTCTTCGGCCATCTCGGGCCCGAGCTTCTGGCGGCGCATGCGGTTGCGCAGGGCGATGGCGACGGCGCGCTTGGCGTCTTTTTGACCGACAACGTACTTGTCGAGTTCGGTGACGATTTCGCGCGGCGTCAGCTCGTCGAGCGTTACTTGTTCTTCTTCGGCGGTTCCGGGTAGATAAATGGCCATAAACGTGTCGTTCGCTGTTCGCCTTTCGCTATTCGCTATTCGCGCCAGGAATGCTGTTGCGAACGACGAACAGCGAACGACGAACGGCTAGAGGTCCTCAATCGTAACCTTGTCATTGGTATAGATGCACATCCGGCTGGCAATCTTCATTGCTTCTTCGGCGATTTCGCGCGAGGAGAGCTTGGTGTGATCGGCGAGGGCCTGCGCTGCTGCCTGGGCAAACGGGCCGCCGGAGCCGATCGCCGCAATGCCGGTATCGGGCTCGATCACGTCTCCCTGGCCGCTCAGCAGGAACGTAGTTTCTTTATCGGAAACCAGCAGCAGCGCTTCCAGATGGCGGAGAAATTTGTCGGTGCGCCAGTCTTTTGCTAGTTCGACGGCGGCGCGGCCGATGTTGCCGTGATACTGCTCTAGTTTGGCCTCGAAACGGCTGAACAGCGTGAAAGCGTCGGCGGTCGAGCCGGCAAATCCGGCAAGAATCTTGTCCTGATAGAGGCGGCGAATTTTCTTGGCCCCGTGCTTGATGACGGATTCACCGAGCGTGACCTGTCCGTCGCCAGCCATGACGACCTTGTCGTCGCGGCGGACGCAGAGGACGGTGGTGGAGCGGATTCTGCGGGGGGCCGGGGCATTAGCGGCGCTTTCAGCGGGCGTGGCTACTAGTGGGTTCTTCTTCATGAGCGCAATTTTTAATTATAGCAGTGGCGCGGAGTGTTGTTTGGGCGCCTGCCACCAGTAACTCTGCACAATCCCCTGCTGCTTTGCAATGTACATAAAATGTCGCAATATGTACACCTAATGCTATACTCTTTGGAGTAAAGGGGTGCATCCATGTCCATGGTGAGTAGTCGCGCGCACAAGCACTTTCAGTTGGATTCCGTGAAAATTAAGCGGGCGCAAAAGGTCTTGGGCGCGAAGACAGAGACTGAAACTATCGAACGCGCGCTGGATTTCCTGTTAACCGAGCACGAGAGTAATCGATTGGCATTTGAAGCCACCGAGCGTTTCCTCCGGAGCGGCGGCGAGATAAAAGATGTCTTCGGCAAATTGGATCGTTAGATGAGAGGCGCATTGCTCGATTCTTCCGTCTATATTTCCGGAATGCGGCGAGGAGACGAGGCGGTCCTGGCGCTGCGACGGTCGTCGGCCGATACTCCGCTTTGGCTCAGTGCCGTCGTGCTCGAGGAACTATATGCCGGCGCATCGGGCCGCGTTCAACAGTCCCTGGAACGGATGGAGCGCGAATTCGACCGGATGAAGCGGATATTGGTTCCGAACCTCAGCGACTGGACTGAAGCGGGACGAGTGCTGGCGCGTTTGGCGGCCAAATATGGCTACGAGAAGATTGGGCAGGGACGTTTGGCCAATGACGCACTGATTGCGATGAGCGCGGCGCGAATGGGTATCGGCATCATCACAACCAACCAACGAGACTTCGACCGGCTCGCCGAGTTTCGGGCGTTTGAGTGGGAAGTAACGCCGCTGTAACGCACGCGAGGTGTTGAAGTTCCTGCCTTATTTCTCCTGTCAAATCCATTTACCGCATCGTAGAAATCGCAGTGAGATGAGTGAGGCAGACAGATGAGTGTATTCGATTCGCTGGATTGGTCGGATGTTCGGCAGCACTACGGCTTGGCAATTGCAGTGCGAACCAACACGGGCTCGGACCGAAAATATTGGAGACCAATCGTAATGCCGCAAGGCAAGTCTTTGACCTTGCCGGTAGATTCCTAGCTCTCAAGAATGCAAGCCGCGTTCCTGAACTTACCAGAAACGCTAACGTGAGCAATCTACAAATCGGAGTCGGATCCGAAATCTCTTGTATGGTCAATCCAAAGGTCTGCTGGGTGGTAAATGCCTGCCAAGTCGGGAAGAATGCGTACTATAGC
Source organism: Terriglobales bacterium (assembly GCA_050013295.1). Lineage (GTDB taxonomy): Bacteria > Acidobacteriota > Terriglobia > Terriglobales > Acidobacteriaceae > Acidiflorens. The sequence continues at coordinate 1,071 of JBEKFN010000006.1, read as the reverse complement.
AGGCGGAGTCACGCCGGGTAATTTTACTTATCTTTGAGCAGATGCTATTGCGGCATGTCTCTACGACATCCATCAGCACCATAAACCTCTACTCCGGTAAAATTCCCCTAGCGCACCTGGAGCCACTCTTTTGTCGTTTCTGGACGATCTAAATCCGCAACAACGCGAAGCGGTCGAAACTACCGAAGGGCCGGTGCTCATTTTGGCCGGGGCGGGCAGCGGGAAGACTCGCGTCATCACGTTTCGCATTGCTTATCTGATCGAGAAGATGGGCGTGATGCCAGAATCGATTCTGGCCATGACCTTCACTAACAAGGCTGCGTCCGAGATGGCCGAGCGGGTGGAAAAGCTGGTGGGGGGGCTCAGCATTGCCAAGCCGGTGATTTCTACGTTCCACTCGTTTTGTGTGCGCGTGCTGCGGCGGGATATTGAGGCTTTGCGGGTTCCCTCTAGCGTGCCGGGGCAGCCGCCGATCGGGCTCACGAAGACTTTCGTTATCTACGACGAGAGCGATCAGCAGCAGGTGGTGAAGGGCGTCATGCGGCGGTTGGGGCTGGACGACAAGCAGTTGACGCCGCGCAACGTGCTATCGCGAATTTCCTGGGCCAAGAATCACATGCTCGATCCGCAGGAAATCTACTTGCAGTCGGCGGATCCTAAGACCGAGCGCATCGCGCACATTTTTGAGGAGTACCGCAAGGAACTGCTCAAGGCGAATGCGATGGACTTCGACGATCTCCTGCTCGAAGCCATGCGCCTGCTCAAGTCGGTGGCGGCCGTGCGCGAATACTACAACCGGCGATTTCAATATTTGTTGGTCGATGAATACCAGGACACGAACCGTCCGCAGTACGAATTGATGCGGTTGCTGGCGGGCGGCGGGCACAACGTGTGCGCGGTGGGCGATGAAGATCAGTCGATCTATTCGTGGCGCGGGGCCGACATTCGCAACATTCTGGAGTTTGAGCGCGATTTTCCGGAAGCGAAGATCGTGCGGCTGGAGGAGAACTATCGCTCGACGCAGAACATTCTTGGGGCGGCGTCGGCAGTGGTTGCGAACAACGTCCGGCG